>CAYTVR010000017.1:0-51552 GCA_964441245.1 uncultured Saprospiraceae bacterium
TGCCACAGGTTTTCATGACCCTAACGGGGCCTAAGCCTTCTCGACTCACGCTAATATTGCGGCCTGCCATGAATAAATTGGTGATATTTCGACTATAAAGTGTGCGATAAGGCGCCCAATAAGGGCCTTCATAATCATATCCTTTGCCAGTAGTCGCAAAAGCAATAAATTCTTCTCCTTTCAAATCTTTTTCAAAAGACGTATGTGGGCTATGCACATCTATCCCCCAAGAACAAGGAAAAGCACCATCTGGAAATTGCACCTCATCTCTAAAATCAGTATCGGTTAATTTGATGTCCCCCATGAGGCGTCTTGATTCCCTTTTACCTGAAATATAGGCAGACCAACCCAGTCGATGATTGGGATACAATTTATCTACATTCTTTAACGCATCCCAAGCGCCATACATAGCTCGCAAATTCAAATCGCGAATTTTTTCTACATCGGTAATGGGATTTTTATCAAAACCACTTTCCCAAAACCAGCCTCCAAGATTCCCTAAAGGATCTTCTGATCCCCATTGTGCTTTATAGTTGGCCCTTCCGGGAAATGGTTTGTTCGTCAAATCAATGGCCCAAGGACATCGTGGAAAAGGTTGCTCAACCTTACCAATTTCGCAAGACAAACTAAGTGCTGCTTTGTCTTTACATTCACATTTCAAGACCTCCTCTTCATTCGCGGCATCCATCACATTCCACATGTTGGAAGAGCCCATAAAGCCAGAGCTAGAAATTTCGTGATCTGCTCCAGCTAAAAAACCGACTGTTGCATCCCCCGTACAATCCGCAAAGTATTTTCCTTTAATTTTTGTCTGAACAGAGGTTCTTGTATTTTGAAAAACCAATGCCTTGATGGTGTTATTCTCATGTGCGACTTGAATAACTCGCTCTTCTAAAAATAAAGTAATCCGTGGTTCATTTTTGACCACTTCTGTTTTTCGATCATCATTATAAATATCACCAAACCTTGCATTACGTGTTCCATATTTTCCTCGATCTACCACATCAGGAGCGATCTCATCTACAATTTCTCCAACGTGAGGATAAGGTTCTTGCCGTGTATGCCCTTCCGGCCAAACTCGAACTTCAGAACTTCCGTTTCCACCTAATACCGGTCGATCTTGAATGAGCGCAACGCTTAAACCATTTCTGGCTGCAGATAATGCGGCACAAGTCCCCGCAAATCCTCCTCCAGCAACCACTAAGTCGAAACTACCTCCGTCCTTTGGTTGATCAGGAAGGCCTAATAATTTTCTTCTAAATTTAGTTAGCGCTGCGATGTCATTGACGGGTTCAAAATCTAAATCCTTACAAAAAAGAATCGCCTCACATCTACCTTCAAAGCCTGTTAAATCGTGTAAGGCCAATGTTGCCTTTTTACCTACTTTGACTACACCTCCATCATGCCAATGCCATTCTGCACTTTTGGTACCGAAGGTTTCTTTTATTGGCTTTCCGTTAAGAAGCAATTGAAATTTTCCAGGTGCACCAGGTACATTCCATGGAGCTACCCAATCGCGAGTACGTACCCAGACACGATATTTTCCTTTACAGGGAAATTTGATTTCTGTCGTGGCATCTTCGACAGGAATACCCAGCCCATGTGCCAATAAATATGGAGATCCCATTTGATCCATTGATTGCTGATCGACCTCCCAACCACCAAGGTTAGCAAATTGTTCCGCTTCAACAAAAGCGAACTCACCTGATCTTTTATCAAAGGCATTTTTACTAGCTAATAATTCTGCGGGAGCTAATAACATTAATGCTCCTTTTCCTAAAGTATTGACGAATTTCCTTCTTTTCATAAACTATAATATTTTACAAATAGAGATTTGTGTAAAACAAGGTAATCATATAAACCCAGGAAACCATCATAAATTTTATATTTTGATTCCTGCCATATACCAATGTAAAATCGCCCTTAACCATATATAATAATTAAGGGCGACTCAATAAATTAATTTTCGATAAATCAGAAAAGCATAAATGATTTAGAATGTATAGCAAATGTTAAAAAGGATTAAAGAATCTCATTTTTGATAAATACTATACAGATAATTGCTCTTTATAATTGGGTAAAATTTCTTTAAAGGTTCTAATCGTTCCTTTCAAGCCTTGGTAGGAAGAACCGCCTGAAGCGTTCTTATGACCTCCACCTTTGAAGTGTTGCTGGCAAATTTCTTGTACAGAAAAATCGCCTTTTGAGCGTAAGGATAATTTAACAATTGTTGGTTGCTCCGTAATAAAGGCGGCTACTTTTATTTTTTTCATTGACAATAAAAAATTGACAATGCCTTCTGTGTCCCCTCTTTGTATATTGAATACTTCATAATCATTTCTGTTTAACCAGATCAAACCCGTTTGATATTCAGGAATAATCTCCATGCGATTCGCTAGACAGTGGCCTAACAAACGCAATCGTTTTTCAGTTTGGCTATTGAAAACCAAATCTTGGATTTTCTTATCTTCTACACCCAATTCCATTAATTTCGCCACAATTCTGAACAACTTAGGGGATGTACTATATTTGAAAGATCCAGTATCTGTAATGATTCCTGTATATAAACATTCACCAATGGTTTGGTCCAAATCTTTTTCGGCGCCAAGCATTTTTACAAAATCATAAATCAACTCGCAGGTAGAACTTGCCGTAGGATCAGATAATTCAAAATCAGCAAAATGATCAGGATACAAATGATGATCAATCATTACTTTGTTAGTGTTGGTCAATCCTTCAATGATTTCCCCAACTTTGTCGATACGCATCAATGAATTATAATCTAAAGCAAAAATCAAATCTGCTTTTTTCAGTACCTCTTCGGTACGCTCGACCTCAATATCGTAAATAATAATCTTTTCCGCATCTGGCATCCAAGAAACGAAATCTGGATATTCAGAAGGGAAGATTACTCTTACCGTGTGCCCATGTTTATTGAGAAAATGATATAATCCAAGAGACGAACCGATGGCATCGCCGTCAGGGTTTCGATGAGAAGTGATGACAATGTCCTTTGGGACAGCCAATATTTGTTTTAAATCAGTAATATTTTCCATAATGACATTAGTATAGGAATGCGAAATTGCCATTTTTTAATGAGTAAAACAAACTAAAGTAGCTTGACCAATTAATTTAATTAATAACTAAGCAAACTTTTACCTTGCTCTTCGTTAGATTCTAGTATAATAGCTCTTATTGAGGGTCTCAAACCCATCACAATTGATCTCAAGTTCAAAGCCTAATTATTGTAATAACAAATTTGCCTTAGGGCTTTATATTTTTCAATTCAGGAAAATAAATTTGATTATTAACTTAGGTGTGTTTACTTTTGCACCCTCAAGTAGCTGAGAGAAAGATACAACTCTTCTTTTGCTCATTTATTTGAACTTCAATTTAATTCATTTATAACAAAAATAAATTTTAAAATGGCAGGAAAGAGAACTTTTACGATGATTAAACCTGATGCAGTTAAAGCTGGAAATTCAGGTAATATTCTTCAACACATGTGTAAGAAAGGATTTCGAATCGTCGCTATCAAAACCACGCATTTGAGTAAAGAAAGAGCGGGAGAATTTTATGCAGTACACAAGAAACGTCCATTCTACAAAGAATTGGTAAAATTCATGTCTTCTGGTCCTATCATCGCTGCAGTTTTGGAAAAAGACAATGCAGTGGAAGATTTCAGAAAAGTAATCGGCGCAACGAATCCTGCTGAAGCCAAAAAAGGAACTATCCGTGCGAAGTATGCTACGAGCATCGGCGAAAATGCAGTCCACGGTTCTGATTCTGATGAAAATGCTGCAATCGAAGGAAGCTTCTTCTTTGCTGCTACAGATATGTACTAGTTAATGTATGTTGAATAATTGAATGTAGGAATAATTGAATTTTGAATGATCCTTCTTTCGTGTGGTACACGTTCAAAGGAACCATTCAAAATTCTCGCATTCAATTATTCTCACATTCCTCCTCTACTCAATCTCCACAATCGTCGCTCCATCACCGCCGTCTTTTTCTTCTGGATGATAGATATTTTTGATCCCAGTGTATTCTTTTAATTTAGTTCTTACTGACTTTCGTAGAATACCATCGCCTTTTCCATGAATAATTCTCAAATCAGTAGCATTACTCATTAAAGCTTTGTCCACAAAATTTTCGAGTAATCGTAAAGCTTCATCTCGCCGGAGTCCACGAAGATCTATTTTCGATTCAAACTTAGCATTGTCAGCGATCATATCCGTTTTGACTCCTTTGCTGGTTTTGATCTCTAATGGTTCCTTGGCATGAACTAAATCTCTCAGATTCGTAGTCATTTTCATTAGTCCCATAACTACGATAGCTTTCTTCTTATTGATCGATTCCAATGTACCTGTGGCACCTCCAGTTCGTAGTTTCACAAAATCGCCTACGGCGAAAGGAATTTCACTTGATTTCGCAGGTTTGTAATAAATATCTTCTCTCAATTCATTGACCGCAGAGCTCAATTCTTCTCGTTCTTCTTTTACTTTTGCCGCTACTTTTTTGGCCTTTTCTAAATTCTTCTCTTCTCGGATTTCTCGAATCAATTTCTCAAATTCTTTATTATTTCCCGCGGCCGCTTGCATTGATTTCTCTTTGGCCTCTAGTTTGATTTTCTTTCGTTTGAATTCAAGATCTCGGTGAAGTCCTTCATAATTTTTAATCAACTTTTCTAATGACTTTTCTCGCTCCGTCATTTTCGCGAGCTTGTTCTCGAGTTCTTTTTTCTCTCGTTGCAAATCAATCAAAAGATCATCAACTGCCTTCTCGTTTTTACCTGCTTTATGTTTGGCGTAGTTCAATACTTTTGGGTGCAAACCACTTTTATGTGCAATTTCAAAAGCATAAGAACTTCCTGGCCGACCGATGACCAATTGATAGGTTGGTGTCAAGGCATCTTTATTAAAGGTCATGGAACCATTAACGATTCCTCGATTTTTATATGCAAATAATTTTAGATTAGAATAATGCGTGGTAATGACTCCGTAGACTTTTCGATGATTAAGTTCTTTTAAAATGGCTTCTGCAATCGCTCCACCGATTTTAGGATCAGTTCCGGAACCAAACTCATCAATTAGGATCAAACTATTTTTGTCTGCTTTTTCTAAAAAGATACGCATATTCTGGAGTCGAGAACTATAAGTGCTTAAGTCATCTTCTAAGGACTGAGAATCTCCAATATCCGCGAACATTTTTTTATAAATACCAAATTCCGATTCTTCGCTTACGGGAATCAACATCCCCGCTTGTAACATCAACTGCATCAGCCCTACTGACTTCATTGTAATCGATTTTCCCCCCGCGTTTGGTCCACTTAAAACTAGCAGGCGATTATTCCCTTTCAAGTTCATATTAAATGGAACCGTCTCTTTATCAATAGCTTTGTTCTTAAGGAAAAGTAAAGGGTGAAAACCTTGGAGAATAGCAATTTTAGATTCTTGTTTTACATTTGGCATAAAAGCATTCATCCGAAGCGCCAATTGAGCTTTGGATTGAATGAGGTCGTAGATGACCATTAATTCTTGGTATTGTTTTAAGGCCGGAACATAAGGACGAAGTAAGGCGCTTAATGCTTTTAGTATTCGATAAATTTCTCTTCGCTCTTCGGTCTCTAAATCAAAAATATCATTATTAATATCGATGATGGTTTCCGGTTCTATGAATGCTGTTTTTCCAGTCGTTGATTCATCATGGATGATTCCTCGAATTTTTCTTTTATGCTCTGAAGGTACACTAAGGACTCGACGACCATTTCTAAAACTCTCCACTGAATCCTTAAGCCAACCTTTGGTACGATAGGTATTGATGATACTTCGAAATTGTTTTTCTAATTCCAATTGCTTGGAATGCATTCTCTTTCTAATTCGTGCTAAGTCTGGAGAAGCATCTGGTTTGATATGGCCTTTTTCATCAATGACTTTTTCGATTTCATCAATCAAAGTTTTATCAAAATCTATTTCTCTGACAATATCAAAAAGGAAGCGATAAGTTTCTTTACGACTAGAGGTGAAAAATTTAAAAATATCCCGAATGGACATCATGATCACATTGATTTGCTGTAGACCTTCAATGGGCAATACATAATCAATGATTTCCAACATCTTGAGGTGTTCACTAATTTCGGTGTAAGCAGCAATTGGAAAACGATCATTTTCCGTCAAGGTCAACTTAAACTCCTTTACTTCCCTCAACTTTCGTTGAATCGCTAACAAGTCCGTATAAATAGGTAAGCGATCCACCGCATTTTTACCTAGTTCGCCTAAACATTCTCGTTTTAGTAATTCCGTTATCTTATCAAATTCTAATTTCTCGTAAAAATCTTTTGGTTCCAGTTCCATCGGTATCGAATATTCTAATTTTGTACAATTAGTAAACTATAAATCCCTAAATTTCTGACAAAAATACATTAAGATTTCTAAAATATTTCTAGCAAGTTGCTATTTTTCAATTAAACTAACAATCTTTCTTCGAATGAGTTCCGATTTCGCTTATAATTTCTACATTTGAAAGAGTAAATTTTATTTGATTGCTAGTCGTTTATTGATCATTCTTTGCCACTCATTACTATTTTTTTTGGAATAAAGTCGACTAAATAAGTATTTTTGCCCCTTTATCACCCTAGCCTATTTTCACATTTAAATTCATAAAAATAAAACAATGCCAGGAAATTCATTTGGGCAATCTTTTAAAATAACCACTTTCGGCGAATCTCATGGCCGTGCTATTGGAGTGATCATTGATGGTTGTCCTGCAGGTTTAGAGATTGACGAAAATTTTATTCAACAAGAGTTGGATCGACGTAAGCCGGGACAATCAAAAATTGTCACACAAAGAAAAGAAAGCGATCAAGCAGAAATTCTTTCCGGCATTTTTGAGGGAAAATCGACAGGGACACCTATCTCCATGGTGATCTACAACCAAGACGCTAAATCTAAAGATTACAGTCATATTGCTGAAAAATTTCGACCTTCTCATGCCGATTTTACCTATCAAAAAAAATATGGGATTCGTGATTATCGAGGAGGTGGTCGTTCTTCTGCAAGAGAAACTGCTGCTCGAGTGGCAGCAGGTGCCATTGCCAAACAATTATTGAGTCAACAAGGCATTCAGGTAACTGCTTACGTAAGTCAGGTAGGTTCAATAAAACTGGATAAAAAATATCAAGACTTAAATTTCCAAAACATTGAAAGTACCCCCATTCGATGCCCTGATTTATCGGTCGCAGAATTGATGATTGAAAAAATTAAAGCCACTAGAAAAGAAGGAGATACTATCGGTGGTGTGGTCAGTGCCGTCATCAGCGGTTGTCCAGTTGGATTAGGTGAACCAGTTTTTGACAAACTTCATGCAGATTTAGCGAAAGCAATGTTAAGCATCAATGCTTGTAAAGGATTTGAATTTGGATCTGGTTTCGATGGAGTCGAAATGAAAGGTTCGGAACACAATGATCTTTTTTATCAAGAAGATGGAAAAATCAAAACAGATACTAATTATTCTGGAGGCATCCAGGGTGGTATTTCTAATGGAATGGATATTTATTTTCGCTTAGCCTTCAAACCAGTTGCGACCATTGTGGCTGCTCAAAATTCAGTTGATCAGTCTGGAGAAAAAGCAATTGTAACTGGTAAGGGAAGACATGATCCATGCGTCGTTCCAAGAGCGGTTCCGATTGTAGAAGCTATGGCTGCTTTAGTAATCGCCGATCATTGGTTGAGGGATAAAAAAACTAGAGTTTAACTCTCGAAGTTATTTCAAAATAAACGCTTCATTTTTCAAATTAAAAATAGCGATATGAAAAAGTATTTAATGTTTTTTGCCATCTGTTGTTTGACTTGCTTGATCTCATGCGATACTCCAAAATCGGTGAATACATCTGATGATTTTAGATGTCTATTGACCAATGCAGAAACAATGACCAATGAATGTGCAACTGACTTTATTTGTACTTACCAACTGAATAAGCAATCAGAATTAAAGACCAGTGAATATGATGGTGTACTCAATGGAGTTGAAATAATAAAAGGTGAAAATTGGGTCTTTGCCATAGAAAGAGAATATGATGACAATCCAAATATTGCAGATGATGAATTTAAAGAGACCATTCGATTTGCGATTCCACCTTGTGATAAAAGTTTTTATTTTACCGGAAAGGAATTTGAAAATTTAGCTGCCATTTATGGTTCGGAAGCCTATTCAAGAGATCGAGGATTTTATTCTATTGACCAAGGTTGCGTGGATGGAAAAAAACAAGCCGATGGGAAATGGTTGGTTCAAATGCAATTCGAATTAAAAACACGAACCGGTCGAGAAGTAAAAAAATCGGTCAAAATATCATTTGAATAAAAAGAAATTTAAAACGCACTTTTATTCAAATGAACCTCCTTTATTAAAATTAGAATTAAGTTATGAACAAAATATTTTTTCCACTCTGCTGCTGCTTATTTTTGTTGGCTTGTAAAGCAACTAAACAAGCCCAAACGAATCCCACTAAGACTACTTATCGCTTTGCTTTTTACAACGTTGAAAATCTTTTTGATACGGTAGACACATCTGATAAATTTGATGAAGACTTTACTCCAACGGGAAAACTAAAATGGACAACGGAACGATATCAAAAAAAATTATACCATATTTCTAAGGTTGTTCAAGGGATGGAATTCCCTAGTATCCTTGGCTTTTGTGAAGTAGAAAATGAAGCCGTTTTAAAAGACCTAACGCAAACAGATTTGCTTAAAAACTTTGGCTACCAAGTTGTGCATCATGAATCACCTGATAGACGTGGTATCGATAATGGCTTGATCTATAAGGCAAAAGAATTCGAAGTGTTGGCCAGCGATCATTATCAAATTGATTTCCCCAAAGAGGTCGTTGAAGATTATACGACCCGTGACATCCTCTATGTAAAAGGGATTTTTTTAGGTAAAGACACTTTGCATATTTTTGTTAATCATTGGCCATCCCGAAGAGGTGGACTGAAAGCTAGTGAACCTAAACGCGTTTTTGTAGCTAGTCAATTGAAAGAAAAAACGTCAGCAATTTTACAAAAAAACGCTCAGGCGAAAATTGTTATCATGGGTGATTTTAATGATGAAACAGATAATAATAGCTTGATGAATACCTTGGGAGCTAAAACAAATAGTGAGGTAATAAGTCCGTCTAATTTGTACAATTGCAGTGCGAAATTAGATCAAGCGGGAGATGGAACTTACAATTATCGAGGCAATTGGAATATGTTGGATCAATTTATTGTTTCAGGTAGTATGTTGAATCCTTCGAGTAACATTCAAGCTTTGCCTGTTCATATATACAAGGCTGATTGGTTGAATTACAATGATCCTAAATATGGACCAAAGCCAAGCAGAACTTATGGTGGTCCAAATTATTATGGTGGATATAGTGATCACTACCCCATTTTTATGGACGTTAAAATTCAGTAAAATAACGCGATAAAATTTTAGACTTTTAGATAAAATCTGTGTTTATAGACATTGGTCCAAACATGCGTACGTAGAGGATTTGTCTGAGAAGGAAAGTTTATAATTTGAAAATATCTTCTTACTAAGGATCATGAAAACAATAACTTATAACAGTTTGAATTTTCTTTTTACTTTACTCCTCGTTAATCCCGCTTTATGAGCGGGACGTTATCCACAAGGATACCTACGTTTTTTGCCTCGATTAAAGAAAAAACAATTCTTCACCTTTGTTATAAGTTATTGTTCACATGATCCTAAAAAGGCTTGATTCAAATGAATCAAGCCTTTTTTAATTCTATGTTTAATTTCTTAAACATTGTTCAAAAACATTTATTTTCTAGAGTTCAACAATTGTAGCTCCAGGTGCATTTTTCTTTACAGATGCAATACCGTTAGCCATAGTGGCGCTAGTAGCATACATTTGACTTTTACCTACAATTTTTTTGTTTGTTGATAATAGATTAAAATGGTGTTTTCCATTTTTAGCTACTTTCGTTTCCCAGCATTTTTCATTCATACAATTCTTTTGTACGGATGAAATACCATTTTTAGCTCCAGTTTTGTTAGAGTAGCCTTGGCTAGCTAAAATAACTTGGCCATTTCCTGCTTTAAGGTTAAAGTAAAATTTTTTGTCTTTGTCACTTTTAAAAAGTTCAAATTTCATAGTAATTTAATTTTGAAGGGCTTAAGAATTAGAAGTTAAATTTAAGTATATCGAATGATCTACTTTTTTCAAATTTCTTTTTTAAAATAATTATCGAAATAAAATTAAATAAAAAAACAGAACTGCAAAATTTATTCCCAAAAAAGTCCTCGTTTTCTTTTTGAGGAAGTTAATTTTTTATTTAGCCTTCAGGTATCTTCTAAAATTACAAAGCCGGAAATCATTGTAATGATTTCCGGCTTATCTTGAAACTATATTCCTCTTACTTATTTTCCTCTAGCTTTTTAGCGAGTTCATCTTTTATTTTTCGTAGTTCTTCACTTGCTCTACGAATGTTGTCTGTAATTTCTTTCAATTTATTTTCTTCATCCGTAATCTTTGCCCGTTCTTCTATTATTTTTTGAGAGGTCTCTTCTTTCACTTTTGTAATCTGTTCAGTTGCCTCTTGTTTCGCTTTATAAATCGCATCTGAGGATTCTTTTTGAGAGGCGCTAATCTCTTCTAAAGAAAGTTTCCGAGCAGCTTCTGCGTCTTCTAAATATTTCGCTTTCTTTTCAGAAGTTTCTTTACTAATGGTTGTAATTTCATCAGCTGATTTTTGTCTAGAAGCAGCAATGTCTTCTTTTGCTTTTTTCTCTTCCATTGCCATTTCTTCTGCTAATTCATTTTTCTTTCGGTCTGCCTCCTGCTTCGCTTCTGCAATCGCTTCAGCGGATTGTTGTTTGATGGAAGCTACTTCATTGGCTTCTTCTTCTTTAATTTTTGCAATATTTTCCGCAGACTCTTCTTGCGTTTTCAACACAGCTAAAGCTGAAGCTTCTTTTGCTTTTGAAGCAGATTCTTTTGCTGTACTTATTTCGTTAGCTACTTGCTCTTGGATGGTCGCTAATTCCTCTGCTGCTCGATCTTTTGCATTAGCCACATCATTAGCAATAGTTTGTTTTTCTTTTGATGCATCCTCCTTAATTTGACGGATAGATTCTGCTTCTTGACTTTGGGTAATGGCTACATTTTCAGCTGCTGCTCTTTTAGACTCCGCAATTTCTTCTGCAGATTTTTGTTTCGCTAAAACTTCCTCTTCTTTTGCTTTGGCAATTTCCTTGGCCGCTTCTTCTCTTGCTTTTCTGACCTGAGCCGCACCTTTTTCTTTTGCAGCGACCACTTCTTCTGCAGTCATATTTTGAGTTGCCTTTTCCTTTTCTTTTGCTTCTATT
Source organism: uncultured Saprospiraceae bacterium (assembly GCA_964441245.1). GTDB lineage: Bacteria > Bacteroidota > Bacteroidia > Chitinophagales > Saprospiraceae > JALZUU01. The sequence goes on from CAYTVR010000017.1 coordinate 11,370, forward strand.
ATTTTGGCGGCTACTTCTTTTTGAATTTCTTTTATTTTATCTTTTGCTGTAGTTTGAGCTGAGGCGATATCTGTGGCATATTGTGTCTTTGCTTCGCCCGCTTTTTTATTAGCATTTTGTACTTCATTTGCAGCATCTTGCTGAGCTTTCGCAATTTCAGTGGCAGCCCTTTCTTTAGCCGCGACCACCTCTTGAGCTGTTTGCTTTTTCACTTCCATCTCTTGAGTCTTAGATGCTTCAATTGATTTTTTTACTTCTTCTTGTATACGAGCAATTTCTTGCGCACCTTTCTCACGAGCGAGTTTGACTTCCTGTGCTATTTTTCCTTTTTCAACTGTAGACTTTTCTCTGGCTTCTTTAACTTTTTGCGCTGCTTCTTCATTGATTTGAGTAATCGTTTGCGCTGATCTTTCTTTAGCTAATTTAACATCATTAGCTACGGTGGCCTTTTCCGCATCTGCAGCAGCCTGAGCAGCGGCTACTTCTTCTGCTGTTTGCTTTTTAGTACTAGCTATTTCAGAATTTGATTTTTGTTTTTCCTCTGCTACTTGTTGATTGGTCTTATTAATCTCCTCAGAAGCTTTTTGTTTAGCTTCGGCAACTTCGACAGCAGAAGCTTCTTTTTGTTTGGCTACATTTTCTTTTATCTCTGCAAGTTCCGAGGCATTCGTTTGTTGGATCAAAGCCTTTTCTTCAGCGCCTTTTCTTCTCGCTTCAGCGACGTCAAAAGCAATTTTTTCCTTTTCTAAAACAGCATTTTCTCTAATCTGTGCTACCTCTTCTGCCGATTGTTCTTTGACTAATAAAATTTGCTCCGAAGCTGTTTTCTTTGTGTTAATGACATCTTCTGCTGTTTTATTTTTTTCTGTTTTAGCTTGCTCTCTTGCTTCTGCTATTTTCTTCGCCGTTTCTTCTCTGATCCTAGACAATTCCGTTTCAGAGTTTTCACGAGCAGATGCTACTTCATCGGCATATTCTAATTTTGCCAATTCTAATTTTTCTTTTACTTCTTTTATTTCATTGGCCGCTTGTTCCCTTGCCTTTGCTACTTCCTCTGCTGATTCTATTTGAGCTTTACCAATCTCTTCTGTTGCTTTTTTCTTAGCAGCCATTACATCCAAATTAATTTTTTCTATTTCAGTAGATGCTTTCGTACGAGCTTCTTGAACAGAACCGGCAATTTCCTGATTAGATTTATCTATTTCTACTTGGGAATTTTTCCGAGCTTCTAATACTTCTTGAGCAAATTGCGCCTTTTTCTCCTCCGCTTGTTGGCGAGCAGCAGCTACTTCTTCTTGCATTTGCTGTTTTGCTTGATCTGCTCGTTTACGCTCAGCTTGAATCTCTTCTCTCATTTTCTGTTTGGTCTCGCCTAATTCAATTTTAAGCGCTTTTAATTCTTCATCGTTTAGTAAACTAATATCAGCAACTCGTCGACCACCACCTGAAGAAGTCGCGCTTATAGGTCGGCCTGTAGAACTACGTCTTTTGTTAGGGCTTAAATCATTATTCGTCAATTTTACATCTTTGACCTTAGTTTTATCCATACTACTATTAAAACATGTAGCTAGGCTCTTAAACTCTTGTTGCCTATTGCCATTTACTGTAAATTTAAACATCTTGTTACTGATGTTATTTTTAATATAAATGGTATTCATTAAATTAGAAGAGAACCAGTTGATTGCGGCCATGTCTAGCAAAAGAATATTTTGGTGAACTGGTGCACCACCACCACCAGAATTTTCGCCCATTTCGATGAATCGATAACTCTTACGGACCTTAGCTCGATCCATAAAAATGATCTCATCGTCTTGATTAAATTCTACTCCACTTTTTGAAAACACCTTAGCGACCACTCCTTTATTACTCGTTTCTAATTTTAAAGAATAGGAATAATTACCTCTTAAAACAAGAGTCGTTTCTTTAGATTTCAAAATTTGGGTGCCTCCAATAGTCTTATTTTCAGAAATAAGATTGCCGCAGTTTTGAGCATTTAGAGTAATAGGTACGGAAAACAATAAACTAAGCAGAAAAAGAATTGAAATATACCTCATGATTGATGAATTTTAACACAATATAATTCTTTTTATACGAATCGTATAAAATTATATCTTATTATGATTAAACCTATTACTAAAGAAGAAATGATTAAATGAAAAATGAATTCATACAATCTATACGTAAAAGGTCACAAATGTTAACGTATCGAGGTTTAGTAGTGTAATTAAGTACGTGAAAATTAACTTTTAGCTTCTTTTCGAAGCAAGCAAATATAAAATTGCCATTCTGACTGCGACTCCATTTTCTACTTGGTCTAGAATAATAGATTGATCAGAATCCGCTACATCACTGGTAATTTCCACACCTCTGTTTATAGGTCCAGGGTGCATAATGACTATTTTATGCCCTAAACTATCTAATAACTGTTTATTTATACCAAAATATTGTGCATATTCTCTAATAGAGGGAAAATATTTAATATCCTGTCGCTCTAGTTGTATGCGCAAAATGTTCGCTACGTCGCACCATTCCAATGCTTTCTTTACATTGTACTCTACTTTAACTCCTAATTGATTGATATATTTTGGAATTAAAGTCGGTGGTCCGCAAACTTTAACTTGTGCGCCTAGCTTTTGTAGACAAAAGATATTACTCAATGCAACTCTTGAATGAAGAATATCTCCGAATATAGCAATTTTTTTCCCTGCAAGGTCTCCTATTTGCTCTTCCATTGAAAAAGCATCTAGCAAAGCTTGAGTTGGATGCTCATGTGTTCCATCTCCTGCATTGATAATGTTAGCATCAATTTTGCTCGCTAAAAATGCAGGTGCTCCAGGGGCTGGATGACGCATGACCACCATGTCAACTTTCATTGATAAAATATTATTCACAGTATCTAATAATGTTTCTCCTTTTTTCACAGAAGAAGAGGACGCTGAAAAGTTAACTACATCAGCGGAAAGACGTTTTTCAGCTAATTCAAAAGATAATCGGGTTCGAGTTGAGTTTTCAAAAAAAAGGTTGGCGACTGTGACATCTCTTAGAGAGGGGACTTTTTTGATTGGTCGATTGATTACCTCCTTAAAGTTAATGGCGGTTTCAAAAATTAATCGGATATCCGATTCTTTAAGATACTTTATGCCTAAAACATGTTTGGTACTAAGTTGAGAAACGGCCATTTAATTTTTTACTCCTTTATAAATTGATAAATAAATGATAAAGTATTCGTTGATCCTAATGATACTTTCTTACTTATTTGCAAATAATAATACTCGGTCCATTCCTTCCACCTCCTCCCACTCTACTTTTACGTAAGCTTCATCAATCGCATCTACTTGCAATCCAGTATAATCCGCTTGTATTGGCAAATGTCGATTAAAACGTCGATCAATCAGAGATAATAATTTTACTTCTTTGGGTCTTCCATAATGTTGAAGAGCAGAAAGACCGGCTTGGATTGTTCGGCCTGTATATAAAACATCATCAATCAATATCACATCTTTGCCCTCTACTAAAAAGTCAATTTCTGTATTACTTGCTTTTAGTGGGATTTCTCTAGTTCGAAAATCATCTCGATAAAAAGTGATATCTAATTTTCCATATTCAATCTGAATGCCTTCAAGAATAACCGATAATCGTTGATTGATCCGATCAGCGAGTAATACTCCTTTAGATTGAACACCAATCAAACAGGCATTGGAAAAATCATCAAAATCTTCTACAAGTTGATGACAAAGACGATCAATTGTTAAAGCAAATCGTTCTTTTTCTAATATGGTACGGCCTTTTTCCATGTTAGTGACAAAGATAATATTATTGATGGATTTTTAAGAAGCTGATGTGAAAATGTATTGGGCTTTTTTATAAAATTTTTCTTTAGCAAATTCTATAAGCTCCCAACTATAGATATTCATAATCTGGTATAAAAAAGCGAGTATTGAAGTTTATTCAATACTCGCTTTAAGTTATATAGAAGAAAATTCTTCGATAGTCTATTTCCCTTTCTTTTGAACTTTAGCCCAAGTATCTTTAAGGGTAACCGTTCGGTTAAATACTAATTTTTCAGGGGTAGAATCAGTATCTACATTGAAATAGCCTTTTCTCATGAATTGAAACTGGTCACCGACATTTACTGTTTTAAAGGCCGGTTCTAAATAAACATTTTTGAGCACCTTTAAGGAATTAGGGTTGACAAATTCCATAAAGTCCTTTTCTTCATCTCCTGCAGGACTTTCTACTGTAAACAACCGATCATACAATCTCACTTCTGCTTGAATAGCATGAGCAATCGAAACAAAATGTAATACTCCTTTGGCTTTTACCCCTGAGGTATCAGAACCACTTTTGCTATCTGGATAATATTTACAATGAATTTCCGTGATTTCTCCAGTTGCTTCATCTTTTACAAAATCCTCACAGGTAATGATATAGGCCCCTTTTAACCGCACTGTCCGTTCTGGTCCTAGACGATAGAATTTTTTAGGAGGCGGAGGATTTTCCATAAAATCTTCTCGTTCGATATAGATTTCTCTAGAAAATGGCATTTTGCGCGTGCCTTGAGTATCATCCTCTGGATTATTGATGATTTCCAGTTCTTCTGTTTTGCCTTCAGGATAATTGGTAATAATGACTTTCACTGGATTCAAAACAGCCATTCCACGATTAGCGGTCTTATTAAGATCCTTACGTAAACATTCCTCTAAGAGTCCGATGTCAATCATCTGTTCCCGCTTGGTCACTCCTACTTTATCACAGAAGGTTCGAATCGCTGACGGCGTGTATCCTTTTCGGCGTAAGCCTGAAATAGTCGGCATCCTCGGATCATCCCACCCTGTAACGATCCCTTCTTCCACCAATTTTAAAAGTTTTCTTTTACTGGTAATCATATAGGTCACGTTCAAGCGTGAAAACTCAATTTGTCGAGAAGGATAAATGCCAAGTTTTTCAATAAACCAATCGTACAATGGTCGATGATTGGTGAATTCTAAAGAACACAAGGAATGGGTAATATTCTCGATAGAATCCGATTGCCCATGTGCAAAATCATAAATTGGATAGATATTCCAAGCATCTCCAGTTCGGTGATGTGCTACCTTTTTGATTCGATACATCAATGGATCTCGAAGCAACATATTGGGATCAGCCATGTCAATTTTTGCTCGAAGTACCCTGGCTCCATTGTCAAAATCGCCATTTTTCATTTTTTCGAACAAATCCAGATTCTCAGCTATTGTTCGAGAACGATAGGGACTATTTTTACCGGGAACGGTTGGTGTACCTTTCATCTCTGCAATTTCCTCACTAGTCGAATCATCCACATAGGCATGCCCCGCTTTGATCAATTGGACTGCGAAGTCATACAGTTTCCCAAAATAATCAGAAGCATAATATTCTCTATCCGCCCAGTCAAATCCTAACCACTTTATATCTGCTCTAATGGCATTTACATACTCTGTACTTTCCTTTTCTGGATTGGTATCATCAAAACGAAGATTGGTCACTCCACCAAATCTTTCAGCGATTCCAAAGTTGATACAAATCGCTTTGGTATGTCCAATATGCAAATATCCATTAGGCTCCGGCGGAAACCGAGTCATGATATTGGTATGCTTACCAGATGCTAAATCTCCAGTAATGATTTGCTCAATAAAATTTAAACGCTCTACTTTTTCCTCACTCATTTTATTGTGTTAAAGTGTTATGGTGTTAATGTATGGGAGTGTTATAGTATTCATTTTTTAAAGTGTTCCCGTGCTCAGCGCTGAGAACATAGCATAGGCACTTTACAATGCTTGAACACTAAAAATCACATCCTGTGTGGCATTTCGATGCCAAGTAAATCCATTCCGGATTTAAGGACTTTTCCAACCATTTGGCTTAGTTGTAATCTAAACGCAATAGCTTCCGGAGTATCGGCTCCAAAAATAGATAAGTCATGCCAAAATCTACTGTAAGCTTTCGCCAAACTATAACAATAATTAGCAATAATTGAAGGATCATAGGATTTTGCAGCTTGTGCAATTAGCCCTGGATACTCTCGTAATTGTAATATCAATTCTTTTTCTTGAGCTTGTAAGATTTTGTAATTACTGGCTAAAGATAAATCGATACTTTCTTTTTCTGCTTTGTTCAAAACGCCATTTATTCTGACGTAAGAATATTGAATGTAGGGACCAGTTTGGCCTTGTAAATCTACAGATTCCGATGGATCGAAAACCATTCTTTTTTGTGGATTGACCTTTACAATAAAATATTTAAGCGCAGCTAATCCTACTTTTCTGTTGATATCGTCTTGCTCTTCTCTTGATAAATCACTCGTTTCACTTCGCTCATTCATACTTTTTTCAGCTTCCAGCTTCACCTCTTTGATCAGATCATCTGCATCTACAACCGTTCCTTCTCTCGATTTCATTTTTCCGGAAGGAAGATCGACCATTCCATAAGATAAATGATATAAACCATCGGCATAAGAAACACCTAATTTTTTCATGATCTCAAATAAAACCTTGAAATGATAGTTTTGCTCATCACCTACCACATGGACCATTTTATCCATCTGATAATCCTTGTATCGCATCATGGCTGTTCCAATATCCTGCGTCATATATACTGAAGTGCCATCGCTTCTCAATACCAATTTGTGGTCTAGCTTAGATTCCTCTAAATCGATCCAAATCGAATTATCTGGTTTTCTGTAAAAGACTCCAGTATCTACCCCTTCTTCAACGGTTTGTTTGCCCAATAAGTAAGTACCTGATTCATAATACAATTTATCAAAATCAACGCCAAGTGCTTCGTAGGTTTCATCAAATCCACCATAGACCCAGTCATTCATTTTTGTCCAAAGGTCTTTGGTTTCTTTATCTCCATTCTCCCATTTCAATAACATTTCTTTGGCCTCTTTCCCGATGTTACTGAATTCGTTAAAATAGTTATTTTTGAAAGTACTAAAAAAAGCTGCTTCCTCTTGTCCATCCTTTTTCTTCGCCTTATAAACTAATTTTGCTTCAGCAGAGGTTTGCCATTCTGTATACTCGGCTCGTAAAGTCTGATCAAACTTTACATAGTATTTTCCTACTAAATGATCTCCTTTGATACCTGTTGATTCTGGTGTTTCTCCGTTTCCAAACTTATGCCAAGCCAACATACTTTTACAAACAGCGATACCTCTATCGTTAACAATTTGTGTTTTAATAACTTCGTAACCAGCAGCAGCTAAAATTTTTGCACAAGACCAACCTAACAATATATTTCTGATATGCCCTAAGTGAAGTGGTTTGTTGGTATTTGGAGAGGAAAACTCCACCATGACGCGCTCGTTTTTGGGTGGATGTTGTCCATAATTTTTACTCTTGGAAATGTCATGAAAAAAGGCCGTCCAATAATCATCCGTAACCACTAAATTTAAAAATCCTTTGACTACGTTAAAGTCTTCAATAGCTTCTACATGTTCAACTAAGTACTTACCTAAATCTTCTCCTATTTGTTCTGGTTTTTTTCTAGCTGCTTTTGTAAATGGGAATACAACCACCGTATAATCACCTTCAAATTCTTTGCGCGTCACATTCGTAGGAATACTGTCACTTTTGACCTCATGGTCATAAATCGCCTTGACTCCATTCATTACCCCATCTTGGATGATTTGGGTAATATCTGCGGTTGTTAAACTGTTCATAATGATGATTTTATACTCTTCTTATTAGAGTGAGCCTTTGTAAAAAATCTAATAAAAGGCCTTTAAATGCGCGCAAATATAACCGCATTCAAGGGCAAAATCAAATTTCTGTTTACTTAAAAGACTTTAACATCAAGAGTTGAAGAATAATTCCAATAGATTTAATTGTTTATTGAGATTTGGTGTGATGATGCTTGGCTGTTGGTATTGTAAGTTTTGGTTTTTGTTTAGAATATATTGAGCGCTTAATCTTCTATTATTTCTCCTAGGTTTTCGAAAAAACTGAAGATGGTTGTACCGTAATTACGAGATTTAATGAAATTGGGATGATTAACATACTCATGGTTGGGGTTGTGTTCCATGACGAAAGTACCACCAGGTGCTAAGGTATTATGTTTGAAAACAACATCTGGAATAGTATCTATAGTAGGTAAGCCATAGGGAGGTCCTGCGAAAATATAGTCGTATTGAAAGGTATTTCTTTGTAAAAATTTAAAAACATTGTTTTTATAAATAGTCATGAATTCATCGATCTTTAATTCTTTGCTTGTTTTTTTTGCGAAAGCTACACAACCACCAAATTTATCGACGTAAGTCACATCCGTACAGCCTCTAGAAATAAACTCATAACCATGACTACCCGTCCCTCCAAAAAGATCTAATACTTTTAAATCTTCAAAATCCAAGGTGTTTTGCAAGATATTGAATAAACCTTCCTTGGCAAAATCAGTCGTTGGCCGAGTTGGCCAATTATCAGCAGGAGGATAAAATCGTCTACTTTTAAATTTTCCGCCAATTATTCGCATAGTTTCAAACAGTATAAATCAAAGTAAAAATGATCTGGTAGGTAATCAAAATCCTTACTAAAACGATAGTAAGAAGGTTTTGGCACCATCGTTAGATGGCGAACATACCGATATAAAAGATGATATATTTCAGAATCCTCAACTATTTGACCTGAAATATGAATGGGATCAATTTCTGGATTTAGTTTAAATTGATCGTATAATAACATGACATAGTAAATGAAATCTTTACTAGATTGGTATTTAAAAGTATTACTAAAAAGCAGTTCTTTATTTTCAAATAGCATCATTTGAACATTGAGTTCTCTGATATTGATACAAATTTGTCTATTTGCCTGATGTTCTGTAACCGCTCTATACCCTAATAAAAGAGCACTTAGTGCATGGGAAAATTTCGCTTTGGGGAAATATGCTTGCAGTTGTTTTACAATATCTTGATTGGTTGCATATATGTTAAAAGCATCTAAGGCTTCAATGCGATCACTGGCAAAAAAATCAGAAGGTTGAAAGGATATAACATTTTCTAAATAGGTTTTTTCCTGATTTTCTTGATATAAAGAACTTGGGACGATGGTGTTTTTCGCATGCATTAATGCGATCGAAGTTTTCTTGAAGCTATATTTTAAAATATCATCGCTGATATAGATTTGCTTTAAAGAACTTTCAATAGATTCCAACTTTCCTTCTTCTAAACTAAAAGTATAGTTCCTCAACAACAAAACGTTTTGTTGAGCATCTACTACAGAAAAAGTAAACCTGTCCACCCCTATTAGGATAGACAGGTCATAATTTTCTGTATATTTCTTTACAAAATTATCTTCTCGAATGTCTAAGGTTATCTTTCCCAATTGCCTGAAAGATTTGGAGCGTCCATTGTACCAAATTTAATTTTAGTACCAGGTTTGTAAGATGCATCATATCGTGCAAATCTAGCATCTCCCCAGTCTCCCATGAATTCCCTTCGTATCACGCCTACTTCGACTACGTTTACTAAGGTCTTTTGATAAGTCAAAGTATCTGCATCGATATCAAATTTGACACCTCCCGTGTAGGGTACGTAGCGTAAAGAATCTAGATTGATACCCAAAAGCTTTACTTCATCCATCGCAGCGGAATAGCTGGTATCATATTTAATCGCATCTAAGTTGGAAGGATCATCAGGATCACCGATTACCGAAATCGTTGGAATTTGTCCTGTTTGAAGTACCTGAGCTAAAGTATCGAAAGTGTGGGCAAAACCACCTGTGACGCTACGATAAAGCTCTTGCGATTTTCTAATATCGATCAATCTTTTGATGACCGCATCTTCTCTTTTCTGGCGTTCAGCCTGAAATGTAATCGGCTCACTGATACTGTTCACTAGAACATAAACAAGTATGAAAGCCAAGACAACTAGAACAAGGTTGATAATAAGTCTCATATAAGGTTGTTTGCGTTTGTTATGACGCAATGATAATAATTTTTATTTAAAACTAAACACAATTTCAAGGACAAAAATAGAATAAAATCAGGCTTCTGATATTGTGAGGCTATTTTTTGAAGTTGTGTTCTCCAATTAGACATTCTCCATTATAGGCTGCGCCTTCATCTACAATCATTTTTTTGGCCATAATTTTACCCTTAATCATGGCTGTTCCCAGTAAATGGAGTAGCCCTTTTACACTGATGGTTCCATCAATTGAACCTTTGATCGAAGAATCCATACATTCTACGGTTCCTTCTATACGTCCAGTTTCTCCCATAACGAACCTTTTGTCACACTTTACATCCCCTTTAATGGTTCCATCTACTCGAAAATCCTCGGTAGTTGAAACGGTTCCTTCAATGGAGGTACCCTTAGCAATAATACAAGAAAGAGCTGCATTGGGAGCGGGATTGTTGGCAGGATCTGCTTTTGTTTTTGATTTAAACATGTTGAAGTAGCTTTAATAAACCAAAATACAATAGTGCTAAACGACAAAAACCTTACGATAGAAACGTATATCCAAATGAAATCTCTAGATATAAGGTTTTCTCTGTAAGGTATGCGTCAACCCTTTTTGTAAAGTGGTTGGTTTAAAATATAGTAATCAGAAAATGGGTATTTAGGAAAAACTCCCTTTACTTTGTGTGATATGTAAAGTTAAAACAAAACATATAGATTTCACGAATAAATCATAGATTTATTCAAAATTAATTTTTGACATAGTATTTTGTGTCGATTTGATTAATTTTTAGGCGAAAGCCTTCAAAAATAAATCTTTCTTAGACAAATAAAATAGAATGAGCACGATAATTCTAGGTATTGAATCTTCATGTGATGATACATCCGCATCAATTATTAAAGATGGCGAAGTCCTCAGCAATTGTGTAGCGACCCAAGAGGCGCATCGATTGTATGGTGGAGTGGTTCCTGAAGTGGCTTCCAGGGCGCATCAAATCAACATTGTTCCTGTTGTAGATTTGGCGATCAAAAAAGCAGGAATCAAAAAAACGGATTTGTCTGCAGTTGCTTTTACGAGAGGACCTGGTCTAATCGGTTCTTTGATAGTTGGAGTTTCTTTTGCCAAATCATTGGCCTTGAGTCTTGATATTCCTATGATTGAAGTGAATCATATGCAAGCGCATGTTTTGGCGCATTTTGCGGAAAATCCAAAGCCGACTTTTCCTTTTCTTTGCCTCACCGTATCTGGTGGACATACACAAATTGTATTGGTTTCATCACCATTGGAAATGGAGGTCATCGGAGAAACGATTGATGATGCTGCGGGTGAAGCCTTCGACAAAACGGGTAAAATAATGGGCCTCGACTACCCTGCTGGTCCAGTCATTGATCGCCTAGCAGCTAAAGGTGAAGCACGTTTTACTTTTACAGAACCCAATGTGGCAGGTTTGAATTTTTCTTTTAGTGGACTAAAAACTTCGATTCTTCATTTTCTCAAAAAGGGGATTAAGGAAGATCCAGATTTTATTCAAAATAATTTAGAAGATATTTGTCGCTCTGTTCAAGATCGGATCGTTTCTATTTTAATGAATAAACTGGAAAAGGCAATCAAACAAACCGGTATTAAAGAAGTCGCTATTGCGGGTGGTGTTTCTGCTAATTCGGGTTTGCGTCAAGCGCTAAAAAAATTAGGAGAAGATAAGGATTTGAATACTTACATTCCTAGTTTTCAATACTGTACGGATAATGCTGCCATGATCGCCGTGACAGGATATTTTAAATATCAAAAAGGGATTTTCGTAGGTCAGGAGGTGAAACCTGTGGCTCGGTATGGCATATCTTAGTTCGACTTTAGCATTTCTGATTGTTTCAAGATGAACGGAAAGACTCAAGGTTTGATATCGTTACTTTGTTTCGATTGGTTTTTGGCTGACTGACTTTTGTTTTTTGAATGGAGGTGTAACTTCGTAATTTATGGATGCTCTTAGCGCTTTCAAGCCTGAGGCACCTTGCAACTCTTCTAATTCTAATTCTTCAATTTCGTTAAAGATTAATCCCTGAGATTGCAAATATTTAAGGTATCCTTTATATTCAAGCGCCTCTTTGTTTTGAGAGTAAACGATCGCTATTTTTCCAGGTTGTGTTAGGCGTTCGTTTTTGCCTTTTACATATGCTTTATCAATTCGTTTTTTTATGATCTCGTAGCGAACATTATAAGCACCATCTACATCAAAACGTTTTTCAGCCATTCGGAACTTAATGGTCATTGGGCTGCTGTGAACTAGGATTAAAGAAGCTACTTCTAAAGGCACATCTAAAGTCGGTGTTAATTGATGCATCAGGTGTTCTACTCCGCACATGGTTTCCAGTTGCCACAAACGAAGGTTCTGTAAATAAAGCGGATCGAAATCTTTTTTCTTGACCATAGAATCACCAATATAAATATTGTATTCTACTCCATCTGTTTTATACTTTTCAAAATAGTGCGGAAACATCATTTGCGCTTCTTCCTGACGCTTATCAATATATTCAGCTATCTTATCATTGATTAAGGTCACACTATTTTCATAACCCTTTCGCTTTTTATAAATCACTCCTAATTCAAGATCTAACTTATTCTCATAGGCTTGAACCAAATTTTTCATTTCTTGGTCTACAGCTTTCAAATGTTTAAAAACGGGATAAATTTCTGTTTTTAAAAATTCTAATATCATCACTTCATCACCAGCACTTAGCCCTTTATTTACTCCTTTACTACATTCCTTGATTCGATGACTCAACTGCTGATAAATTGGCATCGGATGCAATTCTGCCGCTTTGCGAAGTACTTTTTTAGCTAAAGAAAGCTGTTCAACTAGGTCCTCCTGAATCGCTATAATTCTTTCGGTCGAAGAACCTTTTATATCTGATTGGCCAAATAAAGGATAAACATTTTCAAAAATAATTTCTTCCATTTCCGGTTTTTCACCTCGATACTCAGATCGCAAATAATTTTCAGCTGCATCAAAAAATCGCCAGGAAACTGCTGGATGAATTGAAGTCCATTTTTCTTGGATGATGGCTTCTAATCTCGTTTCATAATCATTCATTCCTCTTTGAATCGCCACCGTAAAAATAGGCAACAAATCAATTAACTTATTGGTAGAAACGGTACTTAATTCTCCTCTATTTGGTGAGCCTAATTCTAATACACCAATCGTTTTTCCATTCACCCGGATAGGTGCCATGATATAACTTTTTATTCCTTTATTTTTTAGATTTTGGATGTACTGATCGTTGTTTTTTACGGCCCTATTTTCAATATCAGAAATCACCAATGTTTTCCCAAAATCTAGAACATCTTCTCTTGACTCTTTACAAAACCCTACCTCTTGCACCTTGTCTAATTGATTGTCCAAAATCAAACTTCTGATATTCTTTCCTTCCATTTCAATAAAAACACCATCTTCAGAATCCAACAATGCATATCCGAATTGTAATTCTGGAACATTAAAAATAGCGCTCATCTTTCTTTCCAGTTCTTTAAGTCCAACTTCTGAATATAAAGTTCCGGGTTTTAGCAAATCCGATTTTAATCCAGATAAAACTTCATCAACCGTCACATCAAAAATAGTCATTAAACCGAAGCCACGATAAGTGAATGAATGAGGTGGAATTTTCCTCTTCCAAACTTCAATATTTCCAAAATTAGATTTCAATTCTTTTATGTCCTCAGCAGTCAACTTGAAATCCGGATCGAGGGGTTCGAGTTCCGCAAAATCACCGTTAAAAAAAGCTCGATAATGACGCATGGTTATTTGATTACCTAACTCGTTGGGAATGTCAAAAAAATAAGGTCTTTTATAATCGATCTTTCCTTGGTATAAACTATTTAGAATAAAAATACACGAAGTGATATACATGGTATCTTCATCAAATGCTCTAATTTTTAATCGATAATTTTCGCCCGCGGCGCTTAAAATATTGTTCAAACGCATTGACCGATTAAAAGTCATATTGGTGAAAGGAAGGGCTCCAGATTTGATTTCATTTAAAGATAATGCCTCTGGAAAAAGAGGAGATAAAAGCAAGCGTATTTGGTCTGCGTATTCTTTTACTATAGAAAAATCAGTGGTGGGTTCTCTTAAAAAAGGATAAGGTTCTAGTTCTTTCAAAACCTCTTGCGCATATAAAGCTTCCCCTTTTTGATTAGATTGCGCTTTAGCCTCCCAATAATCAAATATCAATTTGAAACTTAAGTAAATCTTAAATGGTAGTTCTCCCCAACTTATGTAATCTCCTGAATTTTTTGACATTGATTTGGTCTTTAATGAAGCTCAGTTCGGAAAAGTGACTTTATAGATCACCAATTTTCAGCTTTTTAAAGATAACAAAAAAAAAGAAGTATATGTTTTGGACTTGGTATTGTCAAATTTCTCTAAAACTTAAATCCAATGCGCAATTGAGAAATCAATCGAAGATTAAAGCCTTCTGATCCAATCAGGGTACGATTTTCTAAATCCCATTGATCTGCATTTGTGGAAAGTAAATTAAAACCAAGCGAATAGTCAATAAACCCTTTCTCAAAAATCGCTCTTTGCAAGCCCCATATTGGAGATAAAATGATCAAAAAATCATTACCACCAGTAATTACATCTAAGAAATCACTCGTTTTAGCCTGTAAGGCAACATAATTTCCCGTAAGGTTATTAGAGGATTTACCTTGAGCAATCCTTTTCTTCAGGTCATAGTAATACCGTGCTTGAGTGGTGAGTCCTAGGGATAAAAATAAATTATCCCCACTAGGAAAATTATTCGTTTTAAAAAAGTAGGTTAGATTGAACTCATTATTTATCGACCAAGCTGGTGCTACTTTAAATTCATAAGCTAAATTAACCGTACCGATCACTGATTGATCCGTATCAAAATACATATTTAATGCATTCAATAAATCCAATTTAAACATTCCTTTTCGTTCTTCAAAACATTGAAAAACATCACATCTTTTTTCGGCTTCTCGGCTTAAATTAGATTGCCCCAGAACAAAACCCAACTTCACTTGTGAAGCCAATAGCCAGTAATCATTCTTCTCTGTTCTTATATCACCGTTTTGTCTTTTGTATTTGAATTCTCCAAAAGTAAATTGCGGGCCAATTTGAATATCAATAAAACCTCTTCCAAATATCCGACGTTGGATGCCGTATTTCAATCCAAATGTATGTTGATCATTTCTATAAGATTCAGTCCCGCGTTCATGAGCGTAGCTCCAACCTAAACCAACATAATTTCCCGAAAGGTTATTGGCAGATGCGCCAGAGGCAATTCTCTTTTTCATTTGAAAATACCATCTTGGTTGAAGCCCAACATTCCATCTCAAACGATTGTGTCCGATCAAAAAAGCGCTCTCTGGTTGAGGTCTATAAGAAAACCCAGCACCCACTGAATTATTAATCGAAAATGCTTTTCCTATTTTCCTTTCATATTCTAATAATAAATCGTTTCGAAAAGCACTAAAAAGCGATGAAAAAACTGGAGGACTCAACAAAACACCAGTGACATCCAG
Organism: uncultured Saprospiraceae bacterium; assembly: GCA_964441245.1. GTDB lineage: Bacteria > Bacteroidota > Bacteroidia > Chitinophagales > Saprospiraceae > JALZUU01. The sequence continues at coordinate 26,816 of CAYTVR010000017.1, forward strand.
CTTCCACAGTTGTTTCGTTTCTTCATAGGTTTGGAATACAAAATCGTAAGCACTTACCGTAGCTTCTTTTTCGAAAAAGCCTGTTTCTTCGTGGTAGGTTTTAGTTTCTTGAGCAGAAATACCCACAGATGTGAGCAAAAAAAAGAGAGAGTAAATAATACGCATAGTTTCGATTTTCTAGTAAAAAAAAAGATTTGTAGTTTTATATTTTTGTCATTTTTCTATCAAAGGTCTTCTTTCGATTGCTTACAGGAAGAATGAGTAGTCAATTTTTAAAATCTAAATCCAATACGCAATTGGGAAATCAATCGAAGATTAAAGCCTTCTGGCCCAATCAGGGTACGATTTTCTAAATCCCATTGATCTGCATTTGTGGAAAGTAAATTAAAACCAAGTGAATAGTCAATAAACCCTTTCTCGAAAATCGCTCTTTGCAAGCCCCATATTGGAGATAAAGTGATCAAAAAATCATTGCCACCAGTAATTACATCTAAGAAATCACTCGTTTTAGCCTGTAAAGCAACATAATTTCCCGTAAGGTTATTGGAGGATTTACCTTGAGCAATCCTGTTCTTCAGGTCGTAGTAATACCGTGCTTGAGTGGTGAGTCCTAGGGATAAAAATAAATTATCCCCATTAGGAAAATTATTCGTTTTAAAAAAGTAGGTTAGATTGAACTCATTATTTATCGACCAAGCTGGTGCTACTTTAAATTCATAAGCTAAATTAACCGTACCGATCACTGATTGATCTGTATCAAAAGACATATTTAATGCATTCAATAAATCCAATTTAAATATCCCTTTTCGTTCTTCAAAACATTGGAACACATCACATCTTTTTTCGGCTTCAAGACTTAAATTAGATTGCCCTAGAACAAAACCCAACTTCACTTGTGAAGTCAATAGCCAAGAATCATTTTTCTCTATTCTTGTCTCACCGTTTTGTCCTTTGTAACTGAACTCACGAAAGGTAAATTGCGGGCCAATTTGAATATCAATAAAACCTCTTCCAAATATTCGACGTTGAATGCCATACTTCAATCCGATATCAGTGATACCCCATCTTTTTGTTCCGCCCCCTCTTACTTCATTATAATCAATGCCAAGACCAATATAATTTCCAGAAAGATTATTGGCTTGATCTCCGGAAGTAATCCGTTTTTTCATGCCGTAATACCATCTTGGTTGAATCCCAATACCAACACCAAAAAAATTTTCACTTTCATTCCCTAAAAAACGCTGAAAAGAATAAGAAAAACCTAAGTTGCTATTCAGTGAAAATGCTTTCCCAATTTTCTTTTCATAATCCAAGCGAATCGAATTATTAAAATATATCTTACCATCTAAGATGGAAGGCGGTCTTAGTAGAAGCCCCATTAAATCTACCTTCCACAACTCTTTTGTTTCTTCATGAGTTTGGAAAACAGAGTCAGGAGCGCTTACAGTTGCTTCCTTCTCGAAAAAGGTAGTTTCTTGTTGATGCGTAGTTATTTCTTGTTGATGCATAGTTATCTCCTCTTGTGCAAAAGATGGCAAACTGGCAATAAGGAACAGGAACAATAATGGATATTTCATTTTGTTAATTTTTTAAAAATTTAAAAAAATGGGAGAATTGAAAACAAAATCAAAGAAGAAAAATCATAGCTTTATTTTCCTTGTTAATTTTCTTTTTCTTCAATGATAATGTTTCAGACCATTTTTCGATAATATTTTTGATTTACTCTGTGATTTATAATAAAGTGTTCTATTTTTTATTCAAAAAAATCAATTCTTTCTCCTAGCTTGACGATCTGAGCATTTAATACAGAAGGGATTTTTACGTTATCAGTTTTACGATGAACGAATGCTATAATCGAAGACTTTTCAATATTGTTAATATTATCAAGTGTAACTTGAAAAGAACCCACTTCCTGAATCATTCCTACATTAAAACTTTCTTTTATTATCTGATCGCCTTTGATTTCCGTCAACATCATTCTTAGCACATTATGATTTACATATTCCGGGATAGGATGTACGGCAGGCAAGACGCTGCTACACCAAGGGTTTCCAAAACTATTATATTGATTGAAAGTAATGATGTCATCTTCTACTACCATAACACTTAAACGAAGTTCCTCAAATATTTCTTGATAGAATTTACCAAACACTTTTATTTCTAATTGATTTTGGTCTAACCTGGATTGGATTGAAAGTTCTAGAGGAGCTAAATTTCCATATCGCAAATCAATGGAATCAGTTATTTCTTGCGGAGCTCTTGAATTTGATCCAAAAAACCCTCGATCTATCCTTAGCGTAGGACGACCATAAATTTGCTGATATTCCTCAAACATGTGGGTTTCTGTTATTTCTAATTCATCCGATCCATGAATAGCATATCCAATAACATTGTTATTACTTTTATTTAAACTATCCACTCGATATCCTACACAAGGGCAAAATCCGCATCTTCTGGAAGTGTAATATTCTAAAAGTGTTTTTTTGTTTCTAGCCTCAATTACAGTAATTTCTATTTCTTTACTTTTATAAGAAATATCATCCTCCCAATAATCACGTTTAAGGAATGCTTTAATTTTAAACTTACCTAATCTATTGGTATAAAAAATACTACCCGTTGACAACTCCACCCCATCAACAAAAAAGGTTGCTTCTGATGAATAATTAGAAGAAGATATATCCCCATTAGGAAGTACTAGTTGAAGAAAAGCATACAAATTAATTGCTCCTCCTAAAACTACTTCATCAGCAGATGCACCCGTTTTTAAAAAGTAATTCAATTGATTGGAATCACCTCCTGAATCATTTAATAATTCATTTTTCCCGCAGGAAAACAAACAAAAAATGGTTATTAATATTAGCAGATTAGTTTTCATATATATTTTTTAAGCGTTTAAATTCTACTCAAAACCTCAAGCCAACTTGAAGTTGAGAATACAGTCCCAAATGAAATCCAATTGAAGAATTGAGTAAGCTAAAATCAGCATTTTCTACACCAGATTTTAAATTACCAGACCATAAATTCACTCCAAGTGCATAATCTATATATCCTCGTTTGAAAATAGTTCGTTGTATACCCCATTTTGGAGCAATGTAAAGCTTTTGGTAATCCTTGAATGAATATTCTTTAGCGCTAGGCTGAATCAGTAAAAGTGGAGAAATAGATAATTCTAATGCAAAATAATTTCCTGATAAATTGTTAGCTGATTTACCAGAAGCTATCCGTTTTTGTAAATCATAGTAATATCGACCTTCAGTCTCAACACTAAAGGATAATGCATAATTAGGAGAGAAAGATCCAGTTACAGTATCCTCTATGGATTCTGCAAAAAAATAGTAAATACTTAATCCATTTTGGATGGAAAAAGAAGGAGCTATTTTAAATTCATGAGCAAAATTTATTTGACCTGAAGTATATACGCTATTGAATGAACCAAGATTAAAAATGTTTAACAAATCAAGTTTAAACATACTTTTTTGTTCCTCAAAGCACTGAAAAACATCACATTTTTTATCCGCATCCATACTGAAATCAGGGGAGCCTAAAGTAAAGCCTATTTTTACTTGAGAGGTAAATGCCCAAAATTTATTTTGAACCTCAAATCCTGTTGGCTGCTCTTCAGACAATTCAATGTTCCGGATTCTAAGTTGAGGCCCAATTTGAAAATCGATAAATCCTCTGCCAAATATTCGACGTTGAATGCCATACTTCAATCCGATCTCAGTGATACCCAATCTTTTTATTCCGGCCCTCCTCGTTTCATGATGATCAATGCCAAGACCAATATAATTTCCCGAAAGATTATTGGCTTGATCTCCAGAGGTAATCCGTTTTTTCATGCCGTGATACCATCTTGGTTGAATTCCAATACCAGCACCAAAAATATTTTCACCTCCATTTTCAAAAAAACGATGAAAAGAATAAGAAAAACCTAAGTTGCTATTCAGTGAAAATGCTTTCCCAATTTTCTTTTCATAATCCAAGCGAATCGAATTATCAAAGTAAACAAAACCATAAGCGATGGAAGGCGGTCTTAGTAAAATCCCCATTAAATCTACCTTCCACAACTCTTTTGTTTCTTCATAATTTTGGAAAACAAAGTCGTAAGCACTTACCGTAGCTTCTTTTTCGAAAAAGGCAATTTCTTGTTGATGCGTAGTTATTTCTTCTTGTGTAAAAGATGGCAAACTAGCAATAAGAAACAGGAACAATAATGGATATTTCATTTTGTTAATTTTTTAAAAAAAATAAAATGGGAGAATTGAAAACAATATCAAAGAAGAAAAATCATAGCTTTATTTTCTTTGTTAATTTTCTTTTTCTTCAATGATGATGTTTCCAAAAGACGTGTGAATACTTACCGTTGTTTCTTTCTTTTCTTTCGAACTCGCTTTCTTGGTATAATCGGTAATTTGATCAAAATCCAAACTCATTTTGTCTGGTACAATTATTTTTCCGTGATCCGAAATCAAAGCATATTGGTAGCGACCAAGTTCTTGATTGTAGAAATGTATGTCAGTTTTTTCCGCATCAATACCTAAGTTTTGTAAACCCTCATCAGAATTGATTTTAATCACTCCATACTTAGATTTGATACTGTATTTTCCTTCCAGCTGAGATAAGGTGATATCCGATCGATTGGAATTGATACTGACCATTCCTGACAATTGATCACCTATGATATCTCCAAATTTCGAATCTATATTTATCTCTCCTTGAAGATTATTCAAGTCCAATTTGCAAAACTTGCTGTCTACGTCTAAGTTACCATGCAAATCATTTATTTGCGCATTGCCAAAATTGTTACTCAACACTATCTCACAATCTTTAGGTACCATCAATTCAAATCTGGCTTTATATTTTGAGCTTGGTTTTTCAACTCCTTTGGGCAGTGAAATATAATTTCTCAAATAAATTTTCTTACCAATTCGCTCACTTACATACTTGAAATAATCCAAATCTTTTTCGGCCACCGCCAACTCTGGATGCTTTGCTGTCAATTCAATCTTGACAGATATTTTATCCTCTTCCCAAGTATCGATCACAATCCCTGCTTTCTCTCCATTGATATGCAAAGAGTAGTTCTTCTTGTAATTCAACGTCTTTTCAATCGTCTTGGTCACGACCTGTAGGTTAGTTTGCGCGTAAGCACCAAACAATACACTTACAAAACATACAATTAATATTAATTTAAGAATCGCTTTCATAATCTATTTTTTAAAATTTACTTTAAATAGTTTTGTGAGTCTTTGTAAGCTAATTTTATATTTTTTCAATTATTCTTTTCAAGACATTCGATCGTTCCAGTTCTACTTCAGTCAATTGAGCAATCATGTCTGCATCGCTTCCATAACTTTCTATGGCCATTACTAAACTTGCTCTAGCTTCATTCAATTCATCCAACTCTACCTTCAAGTTTTTAAATTCTGGTTCTTGACAAACCAATTGTTGACTTTTACAAAACTCTTTGACCATTTCAAAGGCTTCTTCATCATCATTCCAATCCATCACTTCCAACTGATCATCCACCACCTCACTGGAGTAGGAATATAAAACGGAAGTTTCATCGAATTTCATCCACCAATTCAAAGTTGTCAACAATACTCCTACTAAAGCTGCGGCAGCGGCAATTTTCCGCCAAGGAATAGAACGCAACACTGCTTGTTTCTGTTCAACAGGTGCTTCCAGTTCATTTTCAATCTGATCCCAAATCGAAGTCGGCGCTTTATATGTCGGCAATCCAGAAAGCCCATTTTGTAATTGTTGCAATGAATTTTCTTTATCCAATTCAAGTTCAATACCATCCCAGGCTCTCACTGGAGCTTCATATTTTTTCAAAGTTCGAATCGATCGATCTAATGTATTTTTATTCTTTTCTTCCATAATAATTCAATTAAAAAAACAACAAGCAAAACAAATTTCCAAAGCACTAAGCATTTAATACCGATCGATCAAGGTCCTCAATTTTTTTTTCGCACAAAACAATTGAGATTTTGACGTTCCTGCACTTATATTCAAAATTTCGCCCACCTCTTTGTGTGTATAACCTTCCACTTCAATCAACAGAAACACCGCACGATACCCCTCAGGCAATGATAATATAGCTTTCTCCAAATATTCCGTTTCCAAATGGTTGCCCCAATCAATGTAACTTGATGTACTACTTGGTCCCAACTCTTCAAAAACGATTTTCTTTCTAACTTTGGTCAAAGCAGCCCGTACCATGATGGTTTTGATCCAAGCTCCTAAAGATGATGACCTTCTAAATTTAGATAAGTTTTTAAACACATTTAAAAAACCATCTTGTAAGGCTTCACCAGCTAAACCAAAATCGCCAGTAATTCGATAAGTCAAGGTAAACATGGCATCCTTGTATTTATTATATAACCTTTTTTGAGCCAAACGATTATTATCGAGACAGGCATCAATGAGGTCATGTTCTTGTTGTGGTAAAGTATATGCCATAAGGGGCGTTTTATATTGTTTATCTTAAAGAGTTAAGAAAAACCCAAAATGGTTGTATGGATAGAAAAAAACTTTAAAAAGATTGATTATTGAAGATTGGATATTGGATATTTTTATGGGCCTACCTTCGGTCGCTACGTTACATAGCTCGCTGTTCGCTCGGCCTTTCAGTCTTCCGCCAGTGGCGTCACTATTCCACATCGCTAGTCCGATTTGTAATTTTGAATAATTGAATTCAAGAATTTTGAATGCCCTTTTACCGAACTAAAAAATTAAAAATTGAACGTAAAAAGTTGGAATATTCCTTAAAGGTAAATCCCACGAAAAAAGATCATCCAAAATTAAAATACGCTCATCATCACATGTTCTATCTATCTCTCACCTAAACAGGTCATTCAAAATTCATTTATTCCCACATTCAATTATTGCCTCCCTAATGTATCGTCATCACCGCCATCCCAAGACCAATCAATATGGCTACCGTCTTAGGAATAGAAATATGGTGATGTCTAGAACTATCAACTTCAAAAAGGATGGTAGTTGCGATGTGTAAAAAAGAACCAACAACAACTGCCATGATAACGGTCATTTTATGAGCATCCAACCAACCTAGACTATCTAAAAAGCTAGTAGATGCTGCTCCCATCGGAGACATGAGGGCAAAAAAGATCAAGCAAAAAATGACAGTCGTTTTTTTGAAGCCAGATAGATTAAATAATAGCACCAAGGCAAAAGCTGCGGGAGCCTTATGTAAAATAATTCCCCACAATAAATGATTATGAGAATGATCATGCCCTGTCAGGGCTTCATGAATTTTTTCATAACCACTCAAAGGCATTCCCTCCATAAAAGCATGCAAACATAAGCCAATCATAACTTGAATTGCGAAGGAAACTTTGGGATGATGCGCCGCATGTACATGTCCATGTTCAACGCCGCCTGAAAATTGCTCCAAGACCAATTGAATAAAAAAGCCGCCAAGCACCCAAAGTCCAATGTTTTCAACTGTTCCTGTAAAAACGGTTGGCATTAAATGCAAAACGGAAATTCCTAAAATGTACGCACCACTAAAGGAAAGTACACTTTGAAGCATTGATTGATTATTTTTTTTAAAATAAAAAGCCAAGCTTCCTCCTCCAATCACTGATAAAAACAACACTAAATATTCCCAATTTTCCATTAAATAAATCTATTTATAACTAAAAAACATTCAACTTTCTACACTCATTCTTCCATTCATAAATCGTATCACTACTTTCCCAATCAACCTTCCTATCAAGCCACCCAGTATGGCTCCAGCAATCACATCCATTGGATAATGAACTCCAACATAGACTTGACCATAAGCAATCGAAGCTGCCCACATCCAAATCAAAAGATGTAGCCAACGAAAGTGACCCACAAAGATCAAAGATATAAACCCTGCAATTGCAAAATGATTGGTCGCGTGAGAAGATGTAAAACTATATCCACTGCCACAGCGAACTAATAAATGTAAATTATCCTGTAGCTGCGCCTCTTTACAAGGTCGAACTCTTTTGATGGATTTTTTAATAATTTGACTACTTGTAAAGTCTGCGACTCCGATCGTCACCAACAATCCAAAAATAATGAACCAAGCTTTTTGGGAAAAATTCAACAATATAAATACCAGTAGAAAAAGGTAGATCGGTGCCCATAAATATTTGCTTCGCCAAAAAGGCATGATCCGATCCAATAATTCATGATGCCATTGACCATTGATCAACTCAAATAAATAGATATCAAATTGCAATAAATCAGTCATATTGAAGTTTTCCCAGATTCGATTTTTGAGACTTTAAAATTTTAATTACTTTTTCTTTGCCATAATAATTAAACGATCAGAAGTTCTTTTATCAAAGGGAGCTAATTGGTAACTTCCAAACAATTCATTCACGACCAAACCTGCTTTTTCGAATAATTCTTGAAAATCATCGATCGTATAAGCCCTCACTTTTTCTCGAAACTTAAATTCCTTACCTTGATCTTTAAAGCGAATCGTCTTAATGATAAAGCCATCCATCACCTTTCTTCTTATTTTAAAGGTAATGCCATCTATCGTTTTTTGTTCACGTTTTTTTAAACCATCAATTAACTTTTCTGCATTTAAGAAATCTAGTACAAAAACACCATTGTTCACCAATCCCTTTACGACATTGGATAAGGTTTCTTGGTGAGCTTCGTCTGTTTCGAAATAGCCAAAGCTGGTAAAAAAATTAAAGATGTAATCAAAGTGAGCGATTTTAAAGGGTAATCGCATATCATGCATAAAAAATTTAAGTGATTTTCGCTCAAATTGTTTAGCATATTCAATACTTTCTTGCGACAAATCAACTCCAGTTAAATCATATCCTTTTTCCGCTAAATACAAGGAAAACCGTCCTTTTCCACAAGCCAGATCTAAAAATTTACTCTTTTTATCAGGAGCTAAATGCCCCATCAAGTTATCAATAAACTGACGTGCCTCTTTGAAATCCCTATTTTTGTAAAGTATATGGTAATATTTTGTATCAAACCATTCCTCAAACCATTCTTGTTTCATCACAGTATTTTAATGTGGCCAATCTGTCTATTCTGTACCTTTTTTAGAAAACCCAATAGATTCGCGAAACTTTTACTAGATTTTCAGAGTATTATCTATGAACTCTAAACACGCAAATATACAAATAAAGACTTGTTTTAAACATCAGGATTAATTCAATTTAAATTATCTAACTTTTACCTTTACATAATCGTTTTTCATTCATTTTTCTGGTAAAAGACGCTAATTTAGAATCATTCCTGACTCTTTTTTCCTACTTTTGCACAGCTTTTTTTCTTAAACCTTAAAATAAAGAAATCCATTGTCATTAATTAAATCTATTTCAGGAATTCGAGGAACCATTGGCGGAGCAGCTGGAGATAATTTAACTCCTCAAGATATTGTGGAATGTTCTGCTGCATTTGGTTACTGGGTAATCCAAAAATCAGGTAAACGAAAAATAGTAATTGGTCGTGACGCTCGAATCTCAGGAGAAATCGTTAGTAGCCTAGTTGTCAGCACTTTAAGATCATTAGGTATTGATGTTATTGATCTTGGTTTGTCAACTACACCTACCGTTGAAATTGCCGTTCCAGATGAAGAAGCAGGTGGAGGGATTATTTTGACAGCTAGTCATAACCCAAAACAATGGAATGCGTTGAAATTGTTGAATGAAAAAGGAGAATTCATTTCAGCTGCAGATGGAAAGGATGTTTTAGATCTTATCGAAACGGGGAGCATTGAATATGCTAATGTAGATAATTTAGGTGCTTATAAAAAAGATGACACTTATATTCAAAAACATGAAGACAAAATTTTGGCCCTTCCCCTAGTCCATGTGGATGCTGTGAAGGCTAAAAATTTCAAAGTTGTAGTGGATTGTGTCAATTCTACTGGTGCGATTTCAATGCCGCCTTTATTAGAAGCATTGGGATGTGAAGTAGTCCTTTTAAATGCAGAAATGACTGGTCAATTTGCTCATAATCCGGAGCCATTACCAGAAAATTTAAGCGAGTTAGCTCAAGCAGTTCAATTTCATAGGGCGCATTTGGGAATTGCCGTTGATCCAGATGTGGATCGTTTGGCTTTAGTCTGTGAAGATGGAGAAATGTTTGGCGAAGAATATACTTTAGTCGCTATTGCAGATTATATTTTAAAGCACAATCCAGGTAATACCGTGTCTAATTTATCTTCTACACGTGCTTTGGCTGATGTCACTCAAAAACACGATCAAAACTATCATGCTTCTGCCGTTGGAGAAGTCAATGTGGTGACTAAAATGAAAGAAGTCAATGCAGTCATCGGTGGTGAAGGTAATGGTGGAGTTATTTATCCTGAGTTGCACTATGGTCGAGATTCATTGGTTGGTGTCGCTTTGATTTTATCTTATTTGGCTGACTTTAACAAGAATATTTCTTTTTTGAGAAAAACCTTTCCAAGCTATACCATTTCCAAAAATAAAATTCAACTTACTCCAGACATTGATTTGGATTTCTTGTTCGAAAACTTAAAAGAAAAATATAAAAAAGAACGCATCAATACCATTGATGGTTTAAAAATAGATTTTGAAGAAGGTTGGATACATTTACGAAAATCCAATACGGAACCTATCGTTCGTATTTATACCGAAAGTAGCTCCGAAGTGATTGCCAATAATCTTGCTAATAAGATTAAGTCTGATATCAATGAAATCTTAAAAGAACGGAAAACCCTTCCTTCTAAGCCTTTTCCAAAGGATGAAGATTCTATTGAAATCAAATTGGGCTAAGGACCTTTCCAAAAAGGTCTTCCCATATATTGTTATTCCTAATAATATAAACAATGCGAAAATGATTGTAATTATCATTTTCGCATTTTCATTTCTAATTCTCTTGGCTTTTCCTCTTTTTATAAGATAATTTTGTAATAATCTTCACTATCTTTGTTATGATTGCAAAAATAATGATACACAATATATTAAGATAATTTTTTCCAGCTATTCTCTGAAGAAAATTTAGCTTATAAAGTATTAATCAAACCAGACAAACTTATTTTACAATATGAGGATCTATCTTGACAATGCAGCTACCACCTCTTTGAGACCAGAAGTCATCGAAGTCATGACTGATGTTTTAAAAAACAACTATGGAAATCCATCTTCGATTCATGCGGATGGGCGTTCTGCTAGAGCAGTGATCGAACAGGCACGTAAAACCGTTGCAGAAAGAATTGGATCTTCTATTGGAGAAGTATTTTTCACTTCTGGTGGGACAGAATCCAATAATATGGCTCTTAAATGTGCTGTCCGTGATTTGGGTGTAAAACATATCATCACTTCCAAATTAGAGCACCATTGTGTCTTACACGCTTTGGAAACTATTGAACATAGTCAGCCAGTAAAAGTTTCTTTCGTCCATGTAGATGAAAAAGGTCGAGTCGATTTAAAGAATCTAAGCTCCCTTTTATTGGAGAATAAAGAAAAGACGATGGTCAGTTTGATGCACTCCAATAACGAAATAGGGACCATGATCGACTTAGATGAAATAGCTGAAATTTGCGAAGCTCATCATGCTTTATTTCATACGGATACCGTTCAATCCATGGGATATTTTCCTATCAATGTTTCTAAAACCAAAATTAATTTCTTGACTGGTTCTGCACATAAATTTCATGGACCCAAAGGTGTTGGTTTTGTTTATATCAATGGAGATAATATTGTCAAACCTTTAATTGATGGTGGTGCTCAAGAAAGAAATATGAGAGCAGGAACCGAAAATATCCATGGAATTGTTGGATTGGCCAAAGCCTTTGAACTAGCCGTAGATAATATGGATGCGAATCGAGAATATATTTTAAAATTAAGAAGTCATCTTAAAAATAGTTTAGCTGAACAATTTGAAGATATTCAATTCAATGGAGATGCTGATGGAAGATTTCATTATAAGGTATTGAGTGTCTCTTTTCCTCCTTCTCCAAAGTCAGAATTATTATTACTGAATCTTGATATATTAGGCGTAAGTGCTTCTGGAGGCAGCGCATGTTCGTCTGGTGCGGAACAAGGATCACATGTATTAATGGCTTTAAATGGTGATCCAGCAAGAAAGACCATTCGCTTCTCCTTTTCACATTATAATACCATTGCTGAAATGGATACTTTAGTTGAAAAATTGAAAACCGTAATAAAAGTGAAGGAAAGCCTTAAAGTTTAGCACAAAAGAAAAGATACTATTTCATTTCCCATATCAATATCAAAAAAAATGCTTTTTCAACCAATTAAGATTGAAAAAGCCTGTGTGTTTGATTGTCAAAAGCGGATTAGTTAGTATCTGTGATTATTCGTTTGAGCGGTTATGTTTTTTAGACGCAGATTATTTTACTGCGTCACATTTTTTGAATTTAAAGTATAAACATTTTTCTATATGAAAATAGCATTACTAGGTTATGGTAAGATGGGAAAGACCATCGAACAACTCGCAATAGCTGATAATCAACAAGTTGTACTCAAAATAGATAAAAACAACACACAAGATTTAAATCTAAGAAATTTACAAAAAGCAGATGTTGCTATTGAGTTTAGCCGACCTGAACATGCCTTTAATAATGTAAAAGCCTGTATCGAAGCTGGCGTTCCAATCGTTAGTGGTACGACGGGTTGGTTGGATAAAATGGAACAAGCCAAACAACTTTGCCAAGAAAAGAATGGTGGTTTTTTCTATGCCTCCAATTTCAGTATCGGTGTTTATCTCTTCTCTGTCATCAACCAACAATTGGCCACGATGATGAATGAACAAAAAGAGTATCAAGTACAAATGGAGGAAATCCATCACACTCAAAAATTAGATGCTCCAAGTGGGACAGCCATTACCCTCGCCAAAGGTATTTTGGCTCAACTGGATAGAAAAACGGATTGGGTTTTGGGTACAGAGGCGACAGCCGATCAACTGCCCATTGAAGCTAAACGAATCGATAAAGTTCCGGGTACTCACTCTATCGAATGGACTTCGCCTATTGATACCATCCGGCTGGAACATATTGCCCATTCTAGAGAAGGATTCGCCAAAGGCGCTTTAGCTGCAGCAGCTTGGATGGTCGGAAAAAAAGGGAACTTTGGCATGTCCGATTTGTTGGGCCTTTAAAAAATCAATGCCAAGATCTAATGGTATTAGCATTAAATAGTTACGACACCTATGCGTCAACCATGCCTTTAATAATTCTCACAGAATGAAATTTTTAAAAACTACTTTTAAGTTATTGGGACTCTTTATTCTATCGTGTGTAATATATGTCGTGGGCAATATCATTTATGGAACGGCTACCGATTATGTCCCCACGGAAACAATGGAGTTAGATGCCCTTACCAATGCTCCCCTTCCGATTATTGAAGACAGTATCTTAACTTTAATGACTTGGAATATTGGCTATGGAGGCTTAGGTGAAGAATCAGATTTCTTCTATGCAGATGGGAATATACTATTTTCGAAAAACCGAATGGTACGACCTAGTCAAAACATTGTTGAAAAAAATGTCAACGGCACAAAAGATTTAATAAAAAAGACACCCGCAGATTTTTATCTTTTTCAAGAAATTGACGAAAAAGCGAAAAGAAGTTACAGCATCAATCAAATAACTGGTATCCAAGCATTATTACCAGATTACGCCTCCTATTTTGCCATCAATTATAAAGTAGCTCACGTACCAACGCCCATTTGTGAACCTTGGCAAGCCTATGGTCATGTCATTAGTGGTTTAGGTACTTTTTCAAAATATCAGCCTATTCAATCCACACGATATCAATTACCCGGGATTTTTGGATGGCCCAATCGCCTTTATTTGCTCGATCGTTGTACCGCCTTACATCGATACACTTTAAAAAATGGAAAAGAATTGGTCATTTTCAATATTCACAATTCAGCTTATGATAAAGATGGTTCCATCAAAAAAATACAAATGGAATATCAGAAAAAGATGTTACTTGAAGAGTATCAAAAAGGAAATTATGTAATTGCTGGTGGCGATTGGAACCAATGTCCACCAGGTTTTCTTCCGGATACCTTTCGCAAAGGAATGATAGAAAATAAGGCCCACTATAATGTGTCTACGGATTTTATGACTTCCGATTGGCAATGGGCATTCGATCCATTGGTTCCGACTAGTCGGAATACCAATACTCCTTATGATGCGACAAAATCTTTTATCAAATTGATAGATTATTTCTTGGTTTCGCCCAATATAAAAGTTTTAGAAACTAAAGGAATCAACTTAGATTTCAAATTTTCAGACCATCAGCCAGTCATGATGAAAATTCAGATTTAGGTAGATTTAATCAAACAAACTTTCTTATTAGAAAAAGCAATATTCGTATTAAATTATTTCCAGTAAAGTTCCTATTCAACATTTTGCCAAAAGACTAGTCACTTCCCCCTTTCTTTGTGCATCTGATTCAATGAGTCATCTCTATATTCTGGTGTGATAATTGATATTAAGTACATTGATAATATAAGAGAAAAACAAAGGTTGTTCTCTATATAGAAAAGGATCGGTAAAATAGTGTAGCGATGATCAACCTCAAAATACTTGACAAAACTTCCTTATATGTCTGAAAAAGAGCGAGTTATGGAAGGTTTCTCTTATCAAACTTATCGTTATAAATTTGTTTTATTCGAGATTTTGTTATAAAATTGTAGTTAGATTTACAGAAGGGTTTTTATATTCGCACTCCCAATTTCTTATTGGGAACACTCAGATTGAGAAATTAGAAAATGAGAAAACATTAATTTCAAACTCAACCGTTTGAAAACCAGGCTATAATACCTTATAGCCTCTATCAATATTTCCTCTTCTCTCTTATTTCAATCCATTATTGCTTAAGTCCTCCTCTATTCCAAAACCACAATTCACCTAAATGATTGAGGCATTTTGCCATTCAATTGTAACAATGTGATATTATTTACAACATAATAATAGCTAAGTAATTGCGCTATGGACTTACAATACTTTTTAAACATTCTATGGAGAAGAAAATGGTTGATTCTAACAGTTATGTTAGCTGCAGCCGTTGCGACCTATTATTTCGTTGACCGAAAGGTTGACACCTACAAAGCTACGAGCACGATGACTGCTGGTATCATTGGAGAGGATGGTGATTTAGGGAAAGAAAATCCTTGGATCATGGAATTCATGTTAAAAATGGGTTTTGAAAACGTCATCCAATCTATCACTTCTAGAAGAAATGTCAATTTCCTATCTTTTCGATTATTACTGCATGATCTTTATCCGGATCCCTCCTATAATGGTGAAGTCTTTCGAAAATTGGAAGATATGGAGGATGTAAAAATCAATTACACCCCCGAACAAATTGAAGATTTATTAGCTGCACTTCAAATCAAATTAGATCTACTAGAATATACTTTCGATTCTCCTGAACAAGAAGCCATGTTCTCTGATTTAGCAAAAGCTTTCAAATATGATCACGCAAATCTAGTTCAGTATAATCTGAATGTTGAAAGAAGTGGGGATACGGATAATTTGACTTTCCAATTTGAATCCGAAAATCCAAAACTATCTGCTTTTGCTGCTGAAGTTTTTGCACAAGATTATATTCGAATTCATAGAAAGTTAGAACAATCAGAAGGAGCTACGGCAGTTGATTTTTTAAGTCAAGAGGTTGGTGATAAGAAACGAGCATTGATGAGCATTACCAATCGTTTGGATAGTTATCGAATGAATAACAATGTGTTTGATGCGGGAAAACAATCTCAAGCGGTCATCAGCCGTAAAAATAGTTTGAGAAATGACTTGGAAGTTGAACGAAGTAAAATACCTGCGATCCAACAAAATATTCGTCAGGTCAGTAAATTATTACGAGAGAAGCAAAGTCAGATAAAAGGTAGTAAAAATAGTGAAATCGAAAATAATAAAGCCATTCAAAACATGAAGGCTGAAATCGCTAAACTCAACAATCGAATCATTGAGTCTAATAACACGGATAAAGAAGCGATCAAATTACTCGAATTGGTTCAGAAAAATCTTTCTGATCGTAGAAAAGCATTAGCCCTAATTTACGAAGACAAGGAAAACGCTCCTAACAATGAAAAAACAGAAGCAGATCTTTTCGAAAGAAAATTAGAACTAAATACAAAACTTAACGATGCCCTTTCTAGAATAAAAACCATTGAACAAGATCTGTCAACATTAGATCAACAACAGTCAGGCTTAGTGACGAACGATGCGGTCATCAAGCAATTGGAAGCGGAGAAAGAAATTTTAGATAAAGAATACCAATTACTTTTGGCTAAATATCAACAAAAGAGTCTAGAAAGTAGAGATACTTATCACCCACTAAAAATTTTAGAACACGCTCGAGTACCTGAAAAAGCAGAACCTAAGATGAAACTCATCTTGACTAGTTTTGCTGGAGTTGTTGGTGGTATTATGTCAACCGTGTTTATTTTTTTAGCGGCCTTTTTTGATACTTCCGTCAATTCTCCAAGTAAGTTTCGTAAATTTTCAGGAGTTAATTTGTTAGGCACCCTCAATAAAGTAAAGACTAAAAACCTCGATTTACAACATCTTTTCAGCTCAAATGGTGATAATAAAAGTTATGGTACCTTTAGAGAATCTCTCAGGAATCTAAGACATACTATTGAACATTCTGGTGGTAAAAAATTCTTATTCACCAGTACGAAAAAGCAAGAAGGTAAAACTTTTATGATCATTACCTTGGCTTATGCCATGTCGATCAAAAGTAAAAAAATATTAATCATTGATACCAATTTCAAACATAATGAGTTGACCCAAATGTCTAAAAAAACCATTCAGGACAACATGTTGAATTCCAAGTTGATTGGTGAAAATGATTTAGATAGTGAATTTGTTTCCAAAAGTATTGATTCTCACTTTAATCTAAACAATGTCGATATCATTGGTAATAAAGGGACTTACCAATCCCCATCAGAAGTATTTGCAGATAAAAATTTCAATAAATTTTTAGACGGTTTAACAGATCAGTATGATTATATCTTTTTCGAAGGAGCCCCCATGAATAATTATTCTGATACCAAAGAATTAGTTGAGTTCGTAGACAAAGTGGTGACTGTATTTGCCGCTGAATCCGATATCAAGCAAATCGATAAAGATTCCATTCAGTTCTTAAAAAGTTTAGGAGGCAAATTCATGGGAGCCATTCTAAATAAAGTCAATCTTAAAGATTTAAATTAGTGATTGAAACACAAGGTCTCTTGGTTATGCTATCTTTGTGATCAGCTTTACCAATATACTTTGAAACCAAACTAAAGTACCAACAATGTCTCAATCGCAAAAGTCGTATTACGCTAAGTCTGGTTTGTTTAGCATCTTTGAAAAAGGATCAGTATTCTTATTTGGTTTTGCGAGTACCGTACTTTTACTTCGAGCCTTGACTCCCGCTGATTTTGGCATTTGGGTGATTTTCTTAGCAGTTACTTCTCTCTTTGAAGTAGCCATTATTGGTTTAATACAAAATGCCCTTGTCAAATATCTAGCGACCTGTAAAGAGGAGGAATATGATTTGCTATCTACCGCATCTTTGACCCTCAATGTCTTATTGACCGCAGCTTGTGCCCTCTTTCTTTTTCTATTTGCGCATCTGATTAGTGATTGGCAGAACATTCCAGAATGGGCCCATTTGTTTCAAATATATTGCATCACCTCTTTTTGTTTAATACCATTTTATCAATTCAATTATATACAACAAGCCAACCTTGATTTTACAGGTATCTTTTGGAGTAATTTTGCCCGTAAGGGAATATTCTTTCTTTATATCGCTGTGATGTTTTTTGTAGGTTTAGAAATTTCTTTATTAGGATTAGCGATTTTTCAAATAGTCGGTGCGGTATTGGGATCAGCTGTAGGTTATTTTTTCGCAAAGCGTTATTTAAAGTTTAGTAAAAAAATTAGTTGGGAATATGTAATGGAATTATTCCATTTTGGAAAATATGTTTTTGGTACCAACTTAAGTACCATGTTGTATAAAACCGTTGATCGATTAATGCTTGGTTCACTTTTATCAAGTGTCGCTGTAGGTATTTACGATGTAGCGATTCGGATCACCAATTTGATTGATGTTCCCTCTTTTAGTGTTGCAGCTGTCGTTTTTCCGCAAGGAGCAAAAAAAGCACTAAGCGAAGGAAATGCAGGTATTAGAGATTTATATGAAAAATCAGTGGGTGCTATCTTATGTTTGATATTGCCTTTTATTTTAGTGATCTTGATCATTCCAGAATTCGTGATTCGCATCATAGCTGGCGTTCAATATTTGGAGACTGTTCCTATTTTGCGAGTGACCATTCTATTTGGTTTATTCCTTCCTTTTGCCATTCAATTTGGAACCGTTTTGGATTCTATTGGTAAACCAAAAATCAACTTCCTATTTACCTTGATGGCGATGATTTTAAATATATTTTTCAATTATTTATTTATTGTCACTTTTAATTATGGAGGGATCGGTGCCGCTTATGGCACCTTGATGACCTATGGCACTACCTTTGTCTTAAATCAAATATTACTATATAAAATGTTCAAAGTGAAAGCTTACCGAGCATTTTTGCATATTCCAGGTTTTTATAAGCAAGCTTTTGAGATTGCCAAAAATTATTTAAACAAAAAAGATATTGGAATAGAAACGAAAATCTAACTGAAGTTTTAAGTGACAATTGGCCAAATAAAGCATCTAAAGACAGTGATTCGTTTAGAAAATAAGCCAACAAACATAAATATTAATCTGCTCAAGAAAGTAAAAAATGACAGAAGCACAGTTTAAAGAAGGAGTCGAATACTCGGAGGATAATTTTAAAAATGATAATGCTCCGCATTTAAAAATTGATAAGCAATTGATCAAAGGAATGTTTGATTTGAGTGGAAAACGCATTCTTGATTTTGGTTGTGGCATGGGGGGAATGAGTGTGTGGTATGCCACCAATTGGGATTGTGAAGTCTATGCTTTGGATATCGATGCACATCACATTACCATTGCTCAACACCTCAAGGAAAAACATAAAGTAAAGAACGTTACTTTTAGTAAAAGAAATGTTTTGGATACGCCATTGGAAGATAATGAACGCTTTGATTATATCTTTTTAAATGATGTTGCGGAACATATTCAATTTCCTATTTTGAAGGAAATTTTCAAACAACTTCGAGTAGGTTTAGCTGAAGGTGGGAAAATTTTTGTTACCTATCCACCATGGCGAAGTCCTTATGCTTCACACGTCACGCACGTTGTCAAAATTCCATGGTGTCAATATTTGCCAAAGAAAACAATTCACAATTTAATCGAAAAAAACAACGTACAAATCGTTGGAGAAGAAGAAAGTGATTTGTTAGCGGCTTATTATGGTTTGAATCATTTGACGCATAAAAAATTGATGAATATTGTCACCGAGTGTGATCTCAAACCTGTTTATAGAAAAAGTCATTGTATCCTTAATAAATTACCAGGTTTGCAAAATACGAATATTAATTTTTTCCCGTTTGACTTCTTAGTCACTAAAGAATTTCTACTTTTAGAAAAAGCTTAGCTTAGGAATATTTAATGATGAATAACCATTGTCTTCTGAATAGATTTTCATTATTCATTGGTTCAATGTTCGATATTCTTTTAACTCATTTATGAACACTAGCGATTACGATATTATTCTATTAGGATTGTTTAGATGGAATGGTCCTTATTCCTCCATTTCCATTGCAATGGCCAAAGAATTTGCAAAAGCTAATCGTGTTTTCTATATCAATCATCCATTCTCTATTAAAGATTATTACAAAGGAGAAATCGGTTTGGACAAATCCGAAATGTCCCTTTTTAAAAGACAAACTACCTTTCAAAAAGCAGAAAATATTCCTGGAGAATTAGTCAGCGTAACTCCCCCTTTAACCTTACCGATCAACGTTTTGCCGAAAGGCATAATATACAATACCACTGCTCGATACAATCACCGCTTAATTCACCAAGCCATTCAAAAAACTATTCAGAAATACAAAATCAAACAATACATTTACATCAATTGTTTCGATCCCTTTTACGTCCCAGTATTACCGAAAAAATTCCATCCTACTTTAAATATTTATCAAAGTGTCGATGACATTAGTCAAAGTGAATACACGGCAAGACATGGTGTTTATTTGGAAGAAGCCGCTATACAAAAAGCCGATCTTACTTTAGTCACTTCTAAAGAATTATATAAACTTAAATCTCTTTTTTCAGAGCACATCCATATCTTAAATAATGCAGCAGATACTTCTAACTTCAAAAAAGCTCTAGAAATTGACTATCCAAAACCAGCAGCATTACAATCCATCAAAGGAAAAATCATAGGCTATATCGGTAACCTAGATGAATCGAGAGTCAACTATCCTTTACTCAAAAAAACCGCTCTTGCTCATCCTGATAAAACGCTTTTATTGGTCGGGCCAATTAACAATACTATTTACAAAGAAATCGGATTGGATCAATTACCCAATGTGATTTTCACTGGCGGAATGTCTATTGAAGCCTTGCCTCCATATTTAAAATATTTTGATTGCGCGATCATTCCTTTCAATTGCAATACCTTAACCAAGAGTATTTATCCCTTAAAAATCAACGAATACCTTGCTGCTGGAAAGGCGGTCGTGGCCACCAATTTCTCAGAAGATATTCAATCTTTTAAAGACCACATCTATTTAGCCAATGCGGAAGATACTTTCGTAAAAATGGTGGAGGAAGCCGTCAATGATGCTTCGCCTGAAAAAATCAAGGAAAGAGTCCTCATCGCCGAGCAAAATACTTGGACTGCTCGCATCAAGCAATTCTGGGAAATTGTCGAAAATCACCTATCCAATTAGCTAATATTATCCTTTTTTCTA
The DNA here is from genome assembly GCA_964441245.1 of uncultured Saprospiraceae bacterium. Taxonomy (GTDB): domain Bacteria; phylum Bacteroidota; class Bacteroidia; order Chitinophagales; family Saprospiraceae; genus JALZUU01. Next base: position 47,679 of record CAYTVR010000017.1, read on the forward strand.
TCTACCTCTTCTAAACTACCTCCAATTCCATTTTAAGGAGTGATTTTTGAATTAACTGTCATGGATTTATCATTCATTCAAAGCAAACAATCCATGATGCATTGGCTAACACGTCAATTAATCTTTCAAAAATTAAATAACCCAATTGGACTTGGCATCCTAGTTGGATTGGCTATTCTGTTGTCCTATGTCATTGCTTTGTTTGAATTAAAAATTGGGATTGCCATCCTAATGATGATTCTTGGTATTCCCGTAATGGGTGCTTGCCTAATACATCCAAACTTTGCTTTATATGTGCTATTGTTTATGGGTATTTTAGTCAATTGCATAAAAAAAAGCATTAATGCTCCTATAGGAATGGCCATGGACGGATTGATCTTTATTGCCTTCTTCGGTATCCTCATTCAACAAAGCAAAGATCGTGACTTTAGATTTTTAAAAAGTCCCGTCAGCTTCCTCATTATCATCTGGATGGGATTCAATTTTTTACAAGTATTGAATCCTTCAGCGGCTTCTCGCTTGGCATGGATGTACACTGTTAGGAGTATGGCCGGAATGATCTTCATTTACTTTATCGCTCTTTACGCTTTCAATAATATTAAGCATATAACACTAGCTATAAAAGCTGTTTTAGCGGCTGGATTTATTTCTGCATTGTATGGACTCAAACAAGAATTTTTTGGTTTTAGTAATGATGAATTGACTTGGCTGTATTCTGATCCAGAACGACTCCAATTGATTCTTCAATGGTCAAGGCTAAGGATTTTTTCCTTCTTTTCTGATCCAACGACTTTTGGGATTGTCATGGCTTATTTGGGGACTTTCTCATTTGTACTTTGTACGGGGCCATTTAGCTTAGCTAAAAAATGTATCCTGTTCTTTGCTGGTAGCTGTATGTTCCTTGCCATGGCTTATGCTGGGTCTAGAACACCATTTATCTTGGTTCCTTTTGGTTTTCTCATGTTCACCATTTTAACCATGAAAAAAGAAGTCATTTTAACCATGGGAATCTTGTTTCTTTTAGGGACAGGTTTTGTGATGAAATCCACTTCTAGTGCGGTCGTATATCGAATCCAGTCAGCCTTCCTTCCAGGAAAAGCAGATGATACCATGCAAGTCCGATTTAAGAATCAAAAGTTCATTCAACCCATCATTCATCGACATCCTGTTGGAATGGGATTAGGCAGTACAGGAGTATGGGCCAAACGGTTTACACCGAACTCTTTTTTAGCAAAATTCGCCCATGATAGTGGTTTTGTTAGGATTGCAGTAGAAATGGGTTGGATTGGGCTAATTATTTACATGATATTCCTGTTTACACTACTTAAAATCAGCATTTATTATTATCTTAGAGTTCGGAATCAAAAGATAAAAGTCTTTTATCTCGCTTGCACTACTATTTTCTTTCAGCTGACATTAGCTAGCTACCCCCAAGAAGTTTTAGTCATGTTGCCAACAAGTATTATTTTCAATATTCTAGCGGCAGCAGTAGTTCGTATGAAAGATTTCGACACCTATGTCATTGATATCAAACCATTACCTCCCACATCAATGATTATTCCTTTAGAAACCGATGAATTACCATCTAGTTTTGATGGATTGCCTAAGCCTTTTAATACATGGAATAGGCCAAAAAAATTAAAATAACTATGAGTGACATAAAATCACGATTCGAAAAAGTTGAACTCAGTCAAAAAGAACAGTTAATTGAATTTATGGCAGTTGGCATTGCTATTCTGTTAATTGGTGGTTGCTTTTTAAAAGTGATGTTTTTCTGATTTTAGACTAGGATTTTTTTTATAAAAGTGATTGAATCACTTCGAACTATTGAACAAACCATCTGTAAAGCACTTTTTAACTTTATAGAAATATGATGAACATACGCCAAATTCCACAATGGAAGATTGGTTAATTTGAGAACAAAAAACAAAAACGAAGGGAAATGTTGGTCCTAGAATACCTTAGGAGCTTCCGTAGCTGGCTTGGCTCCCAATTGCTATTAGAAAAATTAGATAATCCTTTAGGTTATACACTGCTCATTTCTTTAGCTGTCGGCATTGCTTATTTGATTCCATTACTTGGATTAAAATTCAGTATGCTGATACCTATCCTAATCTTAGCCATTCCTGTCATCGGATTTTGCTTATTCAATCAGGCTATTGGTATTGGAGTGGTTTTAGTAGTCGCCTTTTTGATCGGTTTACTGAGTAAATATGCGGAACTCCCCTTTGGAATATCACTTGATGCTCTCCTTTTTCTGCTCTTCTTTGGCCTACTCATACAGCAAGTACAGGAACGTAACATGAGTTTTGCCAAAAGCCCAATTAGTATCCTTATCCTTGTTTGGGTCTTCTATAATCTTACTCAAGTCCTAAACCCCTGGGCAGGATCTCGAATGGCCTGGTTATTTACGGTACGGAGCATGGCTGGATTAATCTTATTGTATTTCATCGCATGCTTTGCTTTTAAAAACGCGCAAATTATCTTTAATACCTTAAAGTTGATTTTGGCCTTGGTCACTATTTCAGCAGTTTATGGATTGAAACAAGAATTTTTTGGCTTTAGTGATGCGGAACTCATCTGGTTATATTCAGATCCAGAGCGCATACAATTAATTCATCAATGGTCTCGATTGCGCATATTCTCCTTCTTTTCAGATCCGACCAATTTTGGGATACTACTTTCTTATACATCTACCTTTTGCGTGATACTCATGACTGGCCCATTTAGCCTTTTCAAAAAAGGTCTTCTTGGCATTGCAACGATTTGTATGGTACTAGCCATGGGCTATGCAGGTTCTCGAACCCCTTTTGTTTTGGTTCCCTTTGGAGTGGTCATTTTCACCCTTTTGACTTTAAAAAGAAATATTATCATTGGCATGTGTCTCTTCCTTTTTATAGGCATCGGATTTGTCATGAAATCCACGAATAGCGCAGTTATTTACAGAGTTCAATCTGCTTTTTTATTGAATAAAAGTGATGACACCATGAACGTTCGATTACAAAATCAACGAAAAATTCAACCCTTTATCCAAAGTCATCCTATTGGTGGAGGATTAGGAAGTACTGGTATTTGGGGAGCGAGATTTACTCCAGATTCATTATTATCAAGTTTTGCTCATGATAGTGGTTTCGTTCGAGTAGCGGTAGAACTAGGCTGGATCGGATTAATCATTTATTGTATTTTTCTATTTACCGTGCTCAAAACAAGTATTTATTACTATTTGAGAGTCAAAAACCCCAAAATCAAGGTCATTTACCTTGGCTTAACGACTATATTTTTCCAATTGACTTTGGCCAATTACCCACAAGAAGCTATGACTATTTTACCTACAAGTATCATCTTTTATATCTTATTAGCAGCTATGGTTAAACTAAAAGATTACGACGATGTAGTCATTTCCGATGATCCCAATATTTTTTATTCGGATGAAAATCCAAGTCTACTGTAGAGGAAATTCCCTATTCAAATCATTAAGAAATACAAGGAATACTATTAAAAACGTAGATCATCACAAGCATAGAAATATTTTGACAATCAAAGTCCATTTATTCGGCATAAAAGTTGATTTTTTAACTAACTAATATGAATTTAAAATTGAAATATATCCTAAGTCTCTGTTGCTTACTTTTATTAGCACAATTTGGCTATGGCCAAAAAGTAGACTTTAATAAGGTGGTGGTACCGGTAGAATCGCGCGCTAGGACTTTTCCTGAATGGCTAGTACAATTGGCTTGGATGAATAATCCTTCCAATGATATCTTGGCTCGAAAAATAGATATTGCAACTATTTTTGACCTTGATACTAAAAAGAAAAAGTATGAATTCAAAGGACATATGCGTTATCCCTCCTCCATTACAATTAGCCCTGACG
>CAYTVR010000018.1:0-51487 GCA_964441245.1 uncultured Saprospiraceae bacterium
GAAATTTCAAAAATGCTTTCAATGTTCAAAGCGCCGGTATATAAAACGATAGGCAAAAGTGTGGAGACGAAAGATATAATCAGCAATAATGCAATCAAGGTTCGGGTAAGTCCATCAAAGCGTTTTTCTAAAAATTCAGGGATGGTGGTCAATCCCATTTTCAAATAGCGTGGAACAAAATATAGCGCTGCTGCCACTAAAGCCAAAGCTGAAGTAACTTCCCAAGCGATGATGATCGCACCATTTTTATAAGCCGATCCATTCATCCCTATCAGATGCTCAGTAGAAATATTGGTAAGCAATAGGGAACCTGCAATGACGACTCCGGTCAAACTTCTTCCTCCTAAAAAATATCCATCTTGTGTATTGAGTTGATCTTTCCGAAGTTGCCAAGTTGCGTAAAAGGCTACTAAACCCGTGAAGGCTAAAAAACTAATGAATTGGATCATAGTATGGTTTTTCTCGCTTGTTCTCTAATGTTTGTTTTGCTAAGGCGAACCAATATATCTACTCTACCTTCATTATCAAAATTCTAAGGAGACATTTTAGTCAAGCTCAAAAAAAAATCCATCTTCTTTTTTTCTTACTCAAAATGAACTTTGACAAATCGATTGGTGAGATACCATAATAAAGCCATAAAAAAAATAAAACTTAGAAATAAAAATAATGTAGCATCTTTTTGAAGCAACATATTTTCAGCGCCTTGATACAACCAATGAGTCGGCAATAATCCAAAACTATGTTTGAACGCGGCAGGTACAAAAAATGCTGCAAAAGGGAGTAGAACAAATATGTTTACAACTTTTATATACATGAGACCTTCGAGTCTATTTTTGACCATAACATTGATAATCAATACATATACTGGAACGATTAAAGCGAATAATGCTGGCAATAAAAAAATCGTAAAAACAGATAAGTCAAAAAAAGGTTGTAGATATAAAAACAAGGCGTTTAACAAAAGAGTCAAAGCATATGGAATGGCTAAACGCGATAAGACAAAAGATTTTTTTCCGACGGGAACTACACCATAAACTTTGGCCACATTGGTTTCTTTTTCATCTACAAAAACCATGGTATTTATAAAACAAAAGCCTTGGGTGTTTTCAAACATTGCAAAAATTACGATCAAAGGCAAGTAAGGAATAATCCCTTCATACTGCTCCACCAAATTAGGTAAGAACCATAACGTCAACACAAAAAATATAACTGGCAAGCCAAAAAATATTCTTAGCGAAGGATCTCTAAAAATCAATTTAAAATCGTTGATGGAAAGTTTAATAAGTTGAGACATTTTGTTGGTTACTGGTTACTTACTAGATATTGGTTGATGGATTATTTTGTCAGATATTGATGACTTTGGTTTTAAAAAAATGAAAGGCGATGAAGTACATGATGGGAATCCAGAAAATAATTGAAGCTAAGCTAAAAACTACTTCAGATATATTGACGGTTTCGCTAATTGAATTCGTTAATAAGGAAATACCTCCTTGGATTGGAAGTACTTTTTTAATCATGCCCATGTCTATTGCTCCAAGATAATCCAATAAGGGAATATTGACGAATACGATAAAAATGGGAATAGAATACAAAGCAAATTTTACAAATTCAAAAGTATGTGTAATGACAATCACGCCTAACAACGCGGTCAACACACAAATAGAAAAAGCTCCGATTGAAAATAAGACCATATTAAAAGAAAACCCAAGTATAGCTATGGCAATCGTTAATGCACAAATCCAACCAAGGATAGATAGTGCTAATATTTTAGCTATTAAATATGCATGATGATTGATTGGTGTAACAAAAAGGGCAGACAACACACCGTGCTTTTCTTCTGTACTGATCGCCAATCCTATAAAAAAATAACCGATGGTCGAAGGATCATTTAGTACGATCGTAATCAATACTTTTTCCATATAACCGATATCCTTGAGTAGAAAAAGGACAAGGCCATAAAATAAAGTCACTGCTAAACTAATAGAGACGATATTATTTTTTTGCAAAAGAATAAATTGCCACTTGAGTTGATTCAAAAATGAGTTCATGACTTTAAAGATTTACCCGTCACTTTGATAAATACTTCTTCCAAACTAGCTTCTAGGGTATTCATTCGACGAATGTCTGCATCTTTTATAAAATTGAGAAAGCTATTATTTTGTCCAATTCCATTTATGGTAAATTCGGCTTGGCTACCGTTTTTCAATTCTACTTTTAGTATTTCTTTTCCGTGGGCTTGTTTCAATTTCGAAGGTTCATCTATAAGTATAATTTCGCCATCAACAATAAAGGCGACCCGATCACAAAGTTCATCTGCCGTCGTCATATTATGCGTGGTAATAAAAATTGTTTTACCTTCTTTTTTTAACTGGAGAATGTGTTGTTTGATCTTACGTGCATTGACTGGATCTAATCCTGCAGTGGGTTCATCAAAGAAAATAATATCAGGGTTGTGCATGATGGAACGAATGAAATTCAATCTCATTTTCATCCCTTTAGAATAAGCTTCAACTGGTTTGTTCAGATCATTCTCTAAACCGACTAAGGCAAATAATTCAGGAAGGTTCTGGACATTATTTTTAGGATAAAAAGAAGCGAATAAATCTAAATTTTCTTTACCTGATAATTTTAAATAATGATTGGGTAATTCAAAACCTACGCCGATTCGTTCAAAATATTTTTGATCTAAATCATGTAGAGATTTGTTGTCAATTGAAATCTGGCCTTGATAATCATGTAGAATTTTATATAAGATCTTTTGAGTGGTACTTTTTCCTGCTCCTGATGGTCCTAAGAAGCCAAATATTTCTCCTTTTTGTATGTCAAAATTTAAATCTTTTAACGTTGGTGCTGTAGCAGCAGAATAAGTATAGGTAAGATTTTCTACTTTTATCATTGATCTAATCTAGCTATAAAAAACAGAATTTTCATGGATTAATAATGATTATTCGATCAATCTTATTAAAAGATCGTCAAAATTTTACAAAGCCTCTATTTTTGGACAAATAAAAAAAGGAGGAATAAAATTCCTCCTTTTTTTAAATACATTTTTGTGAAAAATTTTTAAGTATACTAAAGGAAAGTTACTTTTCCAGTCTTCACACTATAGATTCCACCGATGATATCGATTTCTCCTTTTTTGGCCATTTTCGCCAAGATAGGACTTTCTTTTTTCATTCGAGCAATAGAAAGTTTTACATTGACAATTGACGTTTCTTCAATATCGCTAGCAGTCATTTCAGCTTTGATTTTTCGAGATTTTCGAACTTTAGCTACTGCAGGATTTATTTTAGATAATAAAGCGGTAATGTTTCCAAGTTCTACACCTTTACAGGCAGCTGTAACTGCACCGCATTTGGTGTGTCCAAGTACCAAAACCACTTTTGAACCAGCTACTTTACAAGAGTATTCTATTGAACCTAGCACATCTTCGTTGATGATATTTCCAGCAACTCTTGTGCTAAAAATATCTCCAATGCCTTGATCAAAAACGAGTTCAACTGGAACACGAGAATCAATACAACTAAGTACGACTGCATAAGGATACTGTCCACCACTTGTTTCACCAACTTGTTCTTTCAAGTTTCTTTGCTCTTTAAGATTTTTTACAAATCTTGCATTACCAGCTTTTAATATGCTGGTTACTTTTTTAGGGGTCAACTTATCTTGTGTTGCTTTGGTTTGTGTATGCATCTTAATATTTTTTTTGTTTTTAAAAATCCAAATTACTATTGATGGATAAAAATAGTAAAATGTTTATTATTTCAAATAATTAATTGATCAAAATTTAATTCCATCTATTCCTTTAATTTACCATCTGCAGAATGTGTATCTTTCACGTTTTCTTTGATCCATTCTAGACAGACTTTAAAATCGTCAAAAATTTGATCTGTAGGAACCAAATCTGGAATAATATCAATACGCTCTAACATATATCTTGGTTGCGCGATGATATTAATCAGTAATATTTTTTTATTTTGTTTCACTAAATCAATCAAGACATCTTCCATCGCATATAATCCAGATTGATCAATGTACTGCATCCTTCCCATTCTAATGATGACCATAGACGCCGTTTCCGGAATTTGTTTAGCTAATTGCTGAAAGTCACTAGTTGATCCAAAAAACAAAGGTCCTTTGATATGTTTGATAAAGACTTCTTCTTTTAGATTTTGAGGAAAATCTATTTCATCATCCCAAACATCTTCTTCTAAAAGTGATTTCACATCAGAACGCTCTGCAGTCAAATCTCCCATTTTTTTCATAAACATTAAAGAAGCTATAATTAAACCTATGCCTACTGCATAAACCAAATTCCAGACAGAAGATAAAAACAATACGATCAACATAATCGCTACTTCTGGACGAGGCATATTGGGGATAGCTTTTAGCCCTTTATAATCCATTACTCCAATACCAACGGTGATCAAAATACCTGCTAATACGGCTGCTGGTATTCTGGAAGCTACTGGTCCTAAGGCCAACAAGATGACAAATAACATGACACTCGCAATCATTCCCGACAATCTCGTTTTTCCACCAGCATTGATATTGACAACCGTTCGGATCGTTGCTCCAGCTCCGGGGATACCTCCGAAAATAGCTCCGATGGTATTTCCAAGTCCTTGTCCAACTAATTCTTTATTAGGCTTATGTTTGGTCTTAGTCATATTATCTGCAACAACCGAAGTCAGTAATGAATCGATCGCTCCCAAGAGCGCTAAAGTCAGCGCTGTGAAGATATAAGGGGATATGGCCTCGAAACTAAACTCTGTAAAAATCCCTAAATTAGGAATGGGCAAACCACTTGGTATTTCCTCGATGGGTCGATAATCTAATCCAAAACCAACGGCAATTCCTGACATGACCAGTAAGGCCACCAATGTGCTTGGAATCGCAGTCGTGATTCGTTTGAATCCAAAAATGATGATGATGGTTCCTAAGGCCAATAAGAATTCGAGCCAATCAATATTTTGAATAGCCCTTGGAAATATTTTGAGGGCTCCAATTACACCTGAAGATTCTATCCCAGCGAGTGTTTGTGATTCTTTAAGAATTTGTGCCGAAGTAATATTCTCCGCTCGACTAATGGTTTCTTTAAAGTCTTCTAGAACTAAGATACCCTCACCAGCTTCTTCTTTAAGGATGTTGTCCAAAATGATTTCCTCGGCATATGGTTTGAATTGTTGTACATAGTCCATGTCCTCTTTAGGATAGTAACCAATAGAAGGTAAAATTTGCGTTAGCAAAATAATCACACCAATCGCGGTCATAAATCCAGAAACTACTGGATACGGAATGTATTTAATGTATTTTCCAAGTCCAATCATTCCTAGACCGATCTGCATCAATCCAGCTAATAAGAAGACGGTTAGAATTGCTGGCAATGCTTTCTCTACATCCCCTCCGAAAGCAGCAATAATCCCTGCAATAACGACCATACTTACCGCAGTCATTGGAGCTGTTGGTCCTGATATCTGTGTATCGGTCCCTCCAAAAAGAGCAGCAAAAAAACTGACAAAAATAGCACCGTATAAACCAGCACTAGGACCTAATCCAGAACTTACACCAAAGGCTAGAGCTAAGGGTAAAGCCACAATTCCAGCTGTGACACCGCCCATTAGATCACCTTTAAAATGTCTGAAGTCAAAATAATTTTTCATTTTCATATCGTATTATAAAGCAATCAACCTAGATCGCTTTAGCTTAAAATATAGTAAAATAATAGAAGGAAGGTCGAAGAGAAGGCCACTCGGGAGGAGGAATGTGGATTTCTTTGTAAGCAGTTAATATAAAAAGAGAAATGAAAGTAGCAGATAATTGAGGTTTAACCCACTTTAGATCAGTATCAAAATAATTATCAGAAAGATATTCTATTTTAAACTCATCTTCTGTTCCATCCTGACTTTCTTTTTCCGACTGATTTTCAATTGGAGCATCTTGAAATTTTACCATATCCATCATCAAATCGTTCAAGACGATAGCAGAAAGAAACAATAAAACGAAAAATATTCGCATTAATCTTAATTACTTTTTATAACAATAGTGTGAAAAATATAGCTTTTTTACCAAATATTTAAATCACAAGTGTACAAAAAAGGTTTATGTTTTTTGCTATAAAGTCCTTGAAAATTTCGATTCAATGGACTAGATCATCGCAGATGACCTTTCTTTTATCTGAGCAAAGGATTTTAGTTCTATTTTCCCATTAAGGATCAATACAATTATCCTCTTCTTCTACTCTATTCTCGAACGTATATTGTTCCCATAAAGGAAGCGAGAAATCAACATCCAAAGTGATCTCTTCTTTTATTTCTAGCCTTTCATTTTCATACGAAAAGCCAAAGATTTTATTGCGTTGTTGATTGGGAACATAAATACGCATTGCGCCTTCATTTTCCGTAAGGACAGACAGACACAAATTCTTCTCACCAATGGCATGATTGCTATACAAACTTGTTTCATGTATCAGATCTAACTCACCTTGTTTGATTTTAGCTATTTTCAAAATACCTCCAATATGTGGGGTTTGAATCCATACCAATTCAACTGTTCCATCAGCATCTAGATCATGAACGGCTACAATATTTAACCATCGATTTCTGGTACCAATTTCTTTGACAAAAGCATATTCCGTAAGTGTATTTTCAACCAACTTATAGATAGCAATCCCTGCACCTAAATCGACATGTGTACGAATACAAACAAACTCCAATTGTCCATCCGAATCTACATCAAACAATCGAGGTCTGATATCTTCAAAAACATAATCTTCTGATAAGTCATGTTGATAAAAAACACCGTCTATATTGACTACTAATTGACTGGCTTCAATCGCATCCCCCAAGATTCCATGACTGTATCGAGTCACTGGTCCTGCATATTGTGCGACAACATTTTGAGCTTGACTTATGGCCATTTCTTGCTCCGCCATTTGCTCATAGTCGCTTTCCATTTTGGAAAGTATTTCTGAAACTGTTGGAGGAGGTGGTACGAAGGGATCTTCTACCTTTTCTTTTTGACAAGAAAGGAACAAGAAAAAGAGGATGGGTATAAAAAAGAAAAGATCTAATTTTAGGAAAGTGTTTTTTTGCATTTAGGATCACGCTTTAAAAAATTATTTTCTATTGGTCGGTTTCTTAACCTTCACCGCTATAATATCCAATCTTTGTTTTCTAGCCACTGTAAGATCAAAAGGGTTTTGTCGATCTAACTGTTCAGAAACTGCTCCAGTTGGTTCAAGGGCACCAATGGGTGCTTCTTCAATAGTGATTAGATTCTCATACTTTCTAAATTCACCATTATTAAAATTTAAAATCTCCAAACGTACCGATGCTACTCTTCTAGCCGACAAGGCCTTTCCTCCATAATTAGACAAACTACTTGCACTACCTCTCAACGTAATCGTAATCGGTTCACCATATTTTAATCTGTCTTGAATATCTTTTAAAAATGTCTGGAATTTTTGATATTCAGATTCAACCTCTGCGAAAAAGTCATCCACTGCAGCTCTATTCTTTGAAGATTTTCCTGCTGCTGCTAGGTATCTTTTTCTATTCGACAATAAATCTTCATAGGCTTGCTGATAAGAAGTCAATGTTCCTGTTCCAATTCCTTTAGGGCTATTATTACCAAAATATAATGAAATCGATGGTACTGCAAGAGGAGGAGGAACGATCTCTTCCTCTTCAAGTCCTGGATCAGTGAAGACAATTTCTTCTTCAATCTTTTCATCCAGATCTTCTTCGATGAATGGTGGCGGAGGAGGTTGTGGTGGTGCTAAGTCAAAACTAAAATTCACATCCGTTGGTGGTATCGTCACACTGGTCCGCTCTGCTTGATACTTTAAATAACCTTTTATGGGTTTATCAAAAGAGAGTATTTTAACTCGTTGTTTAAAAACGACTCGATTGATATAAGTGGGAACTGTGGTACCAAAATATCCTATTAGGGTTCTGTTTCTTTCAGCAATACCTGTTTGATCTCCACTGACTTTTACCTCTCCTATCAATTCAAATTGACCATCTTGTGTAAATTTAAAAGTAGTAGGCGTGGGTAATTCTTCTTGAGTCATTTTATGTGATCCATAAGTATAATGACGTGGCGCGATTTTTCCTGTAAAGATCAAATCATATTCAAAGAAGCTTATTTCTTCCTTACTAAAAGTCCAATCAACAGCATTTTTATTGGACCCAAAAGGTTTATCAGTATTATCTTCATCATCCAACTTTTCTTTGAGTAAATCAATCGCCAAGTAAGCTTCATCAACATAATTCCCATTAGGGAAATTATTGAGGTATTTTTCATACGCATGAATATTCTGAATGGTGGTTTGACTTTCTTCTTTAGATAATATATCCTCCCATAATTTTTCTTCTTCGGAGGTGATCTGATTATCTTTTTTCATCCGAACAGACTTCAAAATATTTCCTTCTATTATATCCACTTTAGTGATTAATTTTTCATACGAATTTTTACTAAAATTGAGTGCGACAGTTGTCCCTTCAAAACCTTGGGGTAAAGTAATCGTATATTCTCCTCTGCTGTTGGAACTCACACTTTGAAGTCCTTTTCCTCTTACTCTTACATTGATCAAACCTTTTCCTTTTTCTGAATCCAATACGAATCCAGTGTATTTCAATTCATCTTTGCGCGAACCTTTCATCAAGGTTTCAAGGTTTGGTATTTGATTTAAACCAACAAAATATTTGGCATTTGCGTCGGTAATTTTATTGAGCAGATCTTGAGCAAATTCTTTTTGACCTAAGTAAAAATAAGTCAGCCCAAGTGCATGCCAATTATCCCATTTCAAGCTATCTTCATAGCCTTCCATTTTCCAATTACTTGTCAATAAACTATCTACTTTTTGAAAATAAGGTATCGCTGTATTTAAAGTATTTGATCCTACAGAATCATTGGCGAAAGCTTGATAGCGTTCCACCCCATTGTTGTAGAGAAAATGGCTTATATTCTTTCTAGCAATAAAATAATTTGGATCAATATTCAACACTTCGTCAAAGCGGCCAATTAAAAGATCGTCAAAGTCTTTTTGCTCCTGTAACCAATCTTGAATATCTAAATCTCCTCGTCCATTGTGAATTTCTTCAACAGCATCTACAGCGTCATTATTGAATTGTTTAGCAGCGTTTATTTCAGGAGTTTCTTTTATGAACCAATAGCTCCTTAAACTGTCTGGATTGACCACCAAATCCGCAGCAATATTTTCTGTTTTTGTTGGTTGACCAAATACCCAATCATGCAATGTTTTGGTATGATTATACTTGAGTATAAATGCTGGTATCAAGATAAAAAACAACAGCACAAATAGACCAGCATAGGTAGCTGCACGAATTAAATGTTTGGTAACAAAAGGTTTCGGTAATGGAACTCTTGTGGCATCTCGATCATTTAGGTAAGCATGAATTTTGGTTTTATCTGTGGCAGCTGCTACTTTTTCAAAATGTCCAGTTTTGCCTTCAAAGCGTTCTAGATTTTGATTTAAATCGGCGATTTGTTTTTTGTTTAACAAACCATTATTGAGTAAGAATCTGATCGTTTTTTGATGGTTGTATTCTTCAGGAGCTAGAGCAAAATTTTGGATCGCCAAATTCGTTTCGAGTGCTCTACTCGCGTGACTATTTCCGACTAAATCTTGTACGACCTCCAACTCTTTTTTGACTGCTGCTCGCGCCAAAGCTTCTGCTTTGGGATCTAATTCATTCAATAATTCTTTACGAAGTCGTGGATGAAGATCGCCACTTTGCAACCAAGGGATTCGAGCCAACAAACAAAGATGATCAAAGGTTACTTCTACGCCCAAAGGTTGCAGTGCTTTTCCAATGGCAATCGTCAATTCCCAGGTCGGTTGTTGATGCACCGCTAATGCACAGAGCCAAGTATATAATGCTGGATGTTCGGTCAAATATTTTCGATGATCATTCGCTCTTCTCCACTTTCGATAATTGACATCAGGTTCGTGTGGCGGAGCAAGAAACACAGCTCGCCAATTTTTGAAGGATGGTCGAATATCTTCTTGATCCAACACACGTTCTAAATAAGTAGAGGATTCATTCAAACCTTCCATTGTTGCTGGAAAAATTGTAAATAAATCATATAGCAATCCTTCTCTAAAAGTCCATGATTCGGGAGGAAGAGGACTGAGTAAAAAGCGTTCTTTCCAACGTTTAAAATCAGCCACTTCTACTTTGCGAAGTGCAGGTTTTCCTTCCGGAAATGGATCTTGCAACTCATGACCACTGCCCATGACAAATACTCGATGATTGGGATATAATCGATGTAGCAAAGCTAAGTCATATCCATCCGGATGTTCCTCATTCCAAAAGCGATGAAAACTTCTTTTATACCAATATACGACCGCATAAATATCTTTTTCTCTCATCAATTCTGCCAAATATTCAAAGAGTTTGGATTGATGACTGTGAGTGGATTCTTGATCAATTAAAAAGAGATATTCAGACGGCTCCGTCCGTGTTGCGTATTTAAATTTTGGGAAACCACCCTTGTGAATCGTTTCATTTATTGTGCTGGGAACGTCAATATATTTTCGTAAACCTTCTTGCCTCATACGTAGGACATCTGCAAATCGGAAGAGATCTCGTTCCGTTCGAATTTGTCCGTTTTTCGAACGAAAAGGAATGAAATACGGTGCTTTATCCAAGGCTTGAAATTGTTCCTTCAGGGCTTCATCAGAAATCCCTTTCTCTTCTCTAAGTGGTGCTTTTCTTCTAAACCATTTCCATAAATTGTATAAAATACCCATAAGCAGTCCAAGCATAAGTAAACTTATCAGCACTTGAGTTGGGGTTGTAATAATATTTGCTGAAAGGCCCAAAGGATCTTTTTTCAATACTTTTTCCGAAAGGAAAGCTTTGCTCGTTCCAACTTTTATAGTATAATTTTTAATGGTCCGACAAATCACATTGGACTCCTTATGAGATACAATCAATTGAACTTGATAATTACCTACATCATCGAATTGATGAGTGACTTCTTGTCCCAATTTAGTATCACTGGTCCCAAAACTCCATTGAAAATGATGTTGATCTTCATCTCCTACAATTGCTTTCAGCTTAAACACTTCCCCTTTTTGAGCTTGACTCGGACCTTCAATTTTAAGCACTGCTGGAGAGCTTGCACAATGAATCCTAAAAGAACTTTCATACGTATGAATACTATCAGGTTCACTTTTTTCTTGAACGGTTAAGCGAATTCTTTTTTCTGTATCTGTTTCTTTTTCTTCTGCTACAAAATGCCAATGAAATACGTTTTTTTCTGTTTTTTCTATTTCTTCTTTTTCTCCACTTTTTATCAACTCCCAAGTAAATTCATATTCTGTTGTATCCATCCGTTCAGAAAGATTAACAATATGTAGGGTATCGCCTATTCTTACTTTTTCATTATGTTGAAAAAATGCTTTTGGAGGAAGCGGCTTAGGTTTTACCAATTCATAAACAATGGCAGACAAAGGCAACAATAACAAGGCACCAATTGCATACCAAATCCACTTCGGTACTTTTTCCCACCAAGGGACAATTGGCGGCGGCGGCGGTTCTGGTAAGGGCGCCATTAAATCGGCCATGTATCGATCAAATAATTCATAAAACCGATCTTGCTCCGCGGGTGTCCGTGCGATAACTGGACAAAGAATAGACTTTAATTTGGCAGGATCATTTAAGCAATCTTTTCCCGGACCACTCAGCACTTTTAATGCTCGCAGTCTGGTCGCTAAACTCATTTGAAATCCTGCCAATTCTAATCGATCAAGCAAGGTTTCTAGCGGAAGATTTATATGATTGGTTGGTGGTGTTATGTATTTTGGTGTTAATGTATTAATGTGTTAGGGTGTCATTTTTTTAGTCCTTGAACTCCCTAACACGTTAACACTAATTAAAATATTCCCTTAATGGCTTCTAGGTCTTCTTGCGTTTTTACTAATATGGATAGATTATTAAGCAATTGTTCTTTTCTCCCTTCTGGTCCTTTTTCCATGAATCCTTGCATTTCTAAAATTCTCAACCAAGCAATTAATTCAGCGGTCGCTGGTGGTTTTCGAACAGCTTGTTCTCGAATTTGATTGAATTTGTCGATCAATTCATCTAAGGCTTCTTTGGTAAAACTGGTCTCTTCTCCTAGTTGACTACTCGCAATTTCTAGCAACAATTCTTTCTTTGGAAAAGGAATGTTATAAAAAACACATCTTCTGAGGAATGCGTCCGGTAAATTCTTTTCAGAGTTACTCGTCATGATCACAAAAATTCGTTGCTGATCATCTCTATTGATGGTATAATTATCTTGTTCTTTGATTTGAAAATGATAGTTTTCTATTTCATTTAAAATATCGTTGGTAAAATCTCTAGGTGCTTTATCAATTTCGTCAATGAGGACTACTGCACTTTTTGGCTTAGTTGATAAAATGGTACTAAAATTAGAGGCATCAATATTAGCTGGATTGGTTTCTGCAATGGCTTTTCCAAATGCTTGTAATTTGATAAAATCCGAAGTAGGCGGTGGTGCTTGATCTTCTCCTTTTTTTAAGTTGGCTGTTTGAAAATGCGATAAGGCATCGTAGGTATAAAATAGATCGCGTGCGCCGGAGGTCGTTTTGGTATAAAATATTAAAGGTTGTGGATCGAAATCAAAACCAGAGTCTTTATCTTTTGATAGCTCTTGTGCGACTTTGTAAGCTAATTTTGTTTTTCCTGTTCCGGGTTCACCCGTGAGTAACAAAGGTTGATTAAGAGCGATGGCTACTTCTATTGCATTTTTTAATTCTTCATGCAAAATGTAGTCATCAGGATTGAATGTTTTTGTTAATAATTTGGGAATTCGGATATTTATTTTACTCATGATTATTGTTCTTTTTTCTGATTTTTTCTTTGAGAAAATGTAGCACACTTCGTAAAGATGCCTTTAGTCCTTTTTCAATAATTTAAAATGAAGTAATTCTTTTGGAGTACGAAGTTGAAGAAAGTAGATTCCAGTTGGCATGGATATTTCATCTAACGTTATTAATGTCGATTGAAATTCATTTTGATACTTTAATATTCGACCATTCATATCAACTATTGTTAATTCTAAAATTTCACTTTCAGATTCAATGTAGAAAGCCTCTTCAAATGGATTAGGATGTGTTTTTACTTTTGAAGTAAAAACATCATTATTAATGGAGACTACAGAACACGCTGGTTGCGTTCCAATTGTTTCATTAAAAATTCCATCATCAATATACCAATTTTCCCAAGTACCCCCATTCCCCGTTTCCCAATCACTTAAATCAAATGTATTGGCTCCATCATTGGTTCCATTAACTTTATACACTTTAATGGCTTCTCCATTTAAATTCCAATCAAGAGGATTGGAAGGATTACAATCTTCAGGTACGAATTCAGCAATTTCACAGTTGGTTTGAAGAAAAAAGGCCGTTTCAGGATAATTTGGATAGTCTCCATAAACACTTGCTAAACCATTTTCGTCAACACAAACAGATGTATATTCATTACACGCAATTCCCTTGGCCGCGACTCCATAATCATTTAAGATTCTTGCTAAAAACACGACATGTCTACCTTTCCTATCTGGGTCATCATAATGAGTATCAGTAATAATATCGTGCATATATTTTACTTGAAGAAAACTTGTTGAATCCACTGTAACTCGATTATCATATGGATTATCTAAAGCTGTAGCGGAAGTCACCGTCCCATTATTAGCAGAAAAATAATAATTGCCCAAAATAGCCATTCCCGCGCTTGTCCCACCTATAACAATATTCCTATTTTGTATAGCATCATTGATTAAGTCATCGATTAGCGTCCCTCTCCAATATGTTATGTAATCCAATTGGTCACCACCAGCAAACCATACTGCTTCAGCTTGCATTATTTTTTCATGAATATAAATTTCATTTGCCGCATCCGGATGATTAAACATAATGGTTTCGACGGAATTGATTGTGATACCTAATTCAGAATAAAAATAATCATTATAACCATCAGAACCACTTGCTCGCAAAACAAGTACATCTCCACCATTTGCTCTTTTTAGAAACCACCTCATCGCCTCATCGTGTTCACTCGCACCTCCCATCATACAAACCCCTCCTTGCGCAGCACTTATTACATCCGTTGTATTTCCTGTAAAGTAGGAAGTATATGATTGTGATGAGAGGTTGACATATATTAATAATAAGGTAATGATTAAAAATTGTTCTTTCATGTGTTTAGAATTAGTGTTAGAATATCCCGACCTTCGGTTACTCCCGATTTTCAGTTTTCCCACGGCGGTACGGGATCTTCACTGCGGTCGATTGGATATTAGTCATTGGTCTTTACAACTTTTCTGTAATTTATCCTTTCAACTTTCATTATACTCATCGATCATTTTAAGAAAAGCGATTTCTAAGTCTTCCATATAAAATTCTTTTCCTCGCCCAAAGTGTTGTTTCATTAATTGTTTTCTTTCGCGGGTACCGGGCGCAATGAGTTTGTAAGTCTCCAACCATTTTGCGATATCGCGAATAGATACCATGTTCAATTCCGGAATCGTTTGAATATTTTCACTTTCAGATAAAATACTTTCCACTTCCTTTTTAATCTCTTCATCTTCCTCCTCATATTTAATCGCAAAGAAAAAGAGAAAAGTAGGTGCGTCTTCTGGCAAAGTACATTTGCAAAAATCATTGATAAACCAACGAGTCGCTGCAGGTGTAATTTCTGGATCCCAATCATATTCACTGATACTTATAAAAATGCATACGAAATCCTCATGACACAATCCTTTTAAATTAGGACTTTTTTGATAGGCGAAAGCTAAATCTTTTTGAATTAAGGGTTCGTGGTCATTTACTGGAATACAAAAACTAGCAAAGAGACTTTTTAAAATATTTTCTTTATAAAATTCTAAATTATCACTCAGTTCAAAACTGAGTTCTATCCGTAGAGATTTACAACTTTGGCTGACTTTGGTATTCAAATAATCTTGTAGACGGCCTTCCAAATCGTAAGAGATACGATTAAACAAACCAATATGCGATTGCAAATCACCTCCATATAAATAATAAAATTGAGCTGGATTTTTTTGAGTCTCTTTGAAAATAACTTTGAAGGCATCATTGTGCTTGACCCGATCACAGGTAAAACGATGGTAATCATTCAACACAATTTTCACATCCGCATCACTAGATGAGGTTGGAGTTCCCGTAGTTAGAGGAGTAGAAATTACTTCAGGTACTTCCCCTCGCATTTTAGTAATCAACTTTTTAATGCCTTCTACTACATTGAGCCATGCCGCATCTCTATTGTCCCAAGAACGAATGGGAGTTGCATTGGTGGGCAAGGCTTGAAATTTGCTCAAACTTAAACTAGAAAAATCACAAGATCGAATGATTACTGGAACGATGGTGAGTTGTCCATTTTTATTTCTTTGAAGGGCTTGTTTGATTTCTTCATCATGGATATAATCGGAAGCCATAAAATCTGCACTGACCAAAAATAGAATCACTTCCGCATCTACTAAAGCGTTTTTGATACTATCGTCCCATTCCTGTCCGGGAGCAATTTTACGATCATTCCACTCTTCTATCCAACCATTTCGGAGCAATCCACTAAGTTGCTTTACAAGCTGATCCTTGTACTCCTCGTCTTCATGTGCATAAGAAATGAATATCTTTACTGGTTTCATTTGATAATAGCCTGCTTTTACTGCTTGTTTAAATAGTTCTAGGGGAAATTTAGAAGGCCTAAATTCCTTTAGTTTTTCTCGTAGCAGTCTAAGAATCAAATAAGTATAGCTTACCTGATCACCAAATATAGGTTAAAATTTTGTTTTTCGAAATATTTCCCTGAAAAAGGGCTAAATTGAGTATCATTTAACAACAAAAAGCAGGTATACTATTTGGAAATCTTTTTCTCTTTCAACACAATAATTACGAATAGAATATCTGCCATAAAACTTTAATTATTACAATATGAAAACTTTTAATGTTTACACTATCCTTTTTGTACTCAGCTTATTCTTTTCCTATTCAAGTATGGCTCAATCTAGTGAATGAAGAGAAAGATATTGATTTCAAGAATGTTGATTAATCCTTGATTCCTTTATCATTTTTTTGACTCTGAGCAATGGTCAAAATTATATCTTGATCAACTTTTAACGACACAGCAGTTATCAATTCTATAACGGAATACATTTTTAAAGCTAGTTTTTTTCGATCAAAAGCACTGGCTAATTCGATGCAACCCGCCCTATATTTTTGATAAGCCAACCTATCATCATACATTCGATTTAGCTGTTTTAGAAAATCATTTTCACTTTCAGGTTCAAAACATAAACCAGCATTAAAATATTCTATTACTGCTTTTGCTTCACCTTCCACCCCAAGTAGTATTGGTTTTTGCATGGCTGCATTTTCAAATATTTTAGATGGTAAAACTTTCTTAAAGGTATCTCTTTTCTTTAATGGAATCAATGAAACATCCGCCACACTAATATGACGAGGCACTTCTGATTTCATAACAGGATCTAACATAGTTACATTTGCTAGAGCCAATTTTTTCACCTTCTCCAGCAATCGCTTTTTCATAGCACCATCCCCAACAAAAAGAAAATGAATTTTGGGATTAGTCACTTTTGACGCACATTCTAAAATAAAATCTAGGTTATGCGCCATACCATGAGTACCAATATAAGCGACGACAAATTTATTTTCTAAATGGTGTTGCTTGATGAGTTTTTCATCTTTTCCACTTAACTGAAATTTTTCGAGATGCACACCATTTTTGATCACATGAATTCTTTCATTCGGAACACCACATTTATTTATACGCTCTTTAAATGCATCTGTCACCACTACTACACGATCTGCTTTACGGTACAAAAACAAAACAATTTGATCCAATAATTTTAATAACAAACTTTCTTCCATTGCATCAACCGCTTTGATAGACTCTGGCCATAAATCTCTAATTTCTAATATCCAAGGTTTTCGTTTAAACAAAGAAGCACTATAGCCAGCCACAGCAGTAAACAACTGTGGCGAAGTAGCAATAATAATATCCGTTTTCAAAAACAGACTTGCCAAAAAACTGGATATACAAAAACTCATATAATCTAAAATTCGACGAAACAATCCTCTATTCGGCGTCACATAGGTCCATACCCGAATGACTCGAATCCCATCCACCATTTCCTTTTGCCATAACTTATTTTTATATCCTCTAAATATTTTTCCTTGCGGATAATTGGGTACACCGGTGATGACAGTCACCTCCGCTCCCTTTTTTAACCACTCTTGACAATGTTCATAAGTTCGCGTAGCCGGAGCATTACTTTCTGGTGGAAAATTATCCGTAAGAAATAAAATCTTCATGGCAAAATAATTTTGGTATGCAATTGTTTTCTAAACTCGACTACGGCTCTAGTGGCTTTTATTGTTTGGTTAAAACCTGTGGCCAGTTGATAAGATTCTAATTTGATTTGTTCGGGATTCTCAAATTGGATGACTCCAAAAGGGCCCGTCAATTCTTTGCCAGATAAATGAATTGTTTGTTTAGGGTGAAAATGAAAAAATGCAATTCCGCTTTTATTCCCTTCTAGTTTATCTAGAATGCCTATTTCCTTTTCTTGAAAAAGAAAGGTACGTTCATGACGACAGTTGATTCGATCGTATCCATTATGAGAGGCAACAATTTTATTTTGACTTTCTTCCAAACTGATCACATTTGCTCTTCTCGCTACTCTAAATCCTCCCCAAACTTCCGATTGTTCTACCCCTTCGACCATGACTGTATTATGAGCGGCAGTAGATCTTTCTTGATTTCTTCGCTTGTTTTTTTCATACGTGGAAATTCCCGTATCAACAATAAATGGCCTTTGATCGAGATAAAGCAAAAAGCTAAAAGTATCACTATGGGCATGACCTGGAATATAATCTGGTCCGATGTGGCCGACGTCAATTAGCATTTCGTAGGATGATGTTTTTATTTTTCTATAACCACTTTCTTTAAGGGAGACTTGTTGCGTTTGAATGCCAAGTCGTTTCGCATATTGGAAAAGCTCCTCTGGTTGAGGTGCGACTCTAGGAATGCTATCGTTTACGTTTGGTAAGTCACCATTTTCAAAACTTATTTGTTTCAACCAACCCAACATTATTGTAGATTTCTCAACCAATAAATGATGTATATCTTTTAGTTCATTTTTCTTATTACTTTGAATTAGGTTGATGCAATCCAGTAAGCGAAACAACATGATTTGGTGATACATCGGACTCAATTCAAAATGACCACCATCTGCTAACACTTGCTCATTGAGCTGTTCGAAAAGAATTTTTTCTGCTTGACTCAAAAGAACAGCATCTTCAAAATAAACACCTCCAAACAAAAGACTAAAACTATTTTCTAACAAATGATTTCCGAGTAAATGATACTCTGGATATTTGCTAAGTATTTGAAGTTGATGATATAGAGATTGATGGATTCTATTATCATTTATATGATGCTTGACCAAAAATTTGATCCAGTTAATCGTTCGTAGAGAAATAGGAAAAGGCTCCATGCCATCTTTGATCTTTTTTTCTTTATTTATAAAGTCATGAATCAATCCTATTCCTTCATGTTTTGTAGATAATGGCTGAGACAAAAATTCAAAATAGTTAAGATTATAGGTCCACAATTTGCCGTAAGCATCATGGTTCCAATCTATATTTTCTTGAAACTGATGTCTGATATTTAAAAACTCAAAAACACCTTCTCCATGCCAAGAATAATTACTTTTTATAGATGGTAAGAATTGTAATTTTAAAGGAAAACAATGATCAACTTGTTTTATCGGTATTAATGTTTTTTTGAATTGATATAACAGTCGATATTTTATTTGCGTCCAGCGCAAAAATTTAAGGGTATGATAATATCGCATGATCGTACTAATCATCGAAAGAAGAATTTGGAACTAAAATCTGGTAAGGTTTAGAAACTTCTTTTTGATGAATCAAGTTAGCAATTCGGTCGGCTGCTTTTCCATCCCAAAATGGTGGTGCTAGTATTTTTTCTTTTTTAGTCTTTAACTTTATTTCAACTTGATCCATAATCATTTTGACCTCCAATTCAGGGATCAACGTGTTCGTTCCTAATGAAATGGTGACAGGTCTTTCCGTGGAATCTCGGATGGTTAGACAGGGTATTTTCAAGAAAGTAGATTCCTCTTGTATACCTCCAGAATCTGTAATAATCAAGGCACTATTCGCCATTAGGTTTAAAAATTCTAAATAACCTTGAGGTTCTAAAACCATTAGATTTGGAATGGCCAACAGACGACTTTCCAAACCAAACTTTTTGATATTCTTTTGGGTACGAGGATGCATTGGGAAAACCACTTTCTTCCTCTTTCCCACTTGTTGAAGTACATCGAGAATGGTCAATATTTTATGCGCTTGATCCACGTTTGAAGGACGATGCATGGTAGTCAAGACATATTCATTTGGGCTTAAATCAAGTTGCTGCAATAATGGCAAGTCCATCGCATCTTTTAGATAATAACAAAGAGAATCTATCATCACATTTCCAACAAAAAAAGTTTTTTCATCCGGTACGCCTTCTCTCTTTAAATTGACCATTCCACTCTCCTCTGTGACAAACAAATAATCGGCAATACTATCGGTCAGAATTCGATTAATTTCTTCTGGCATTTGACGATCTCCACTTCGCAATCCAGCCTCTACGTGTACCAATTCAATATTCAGTTTTTTAGTCACTAAAGCACATGCCAAAGTAGAATTAACATCGCCAACGACCAGCACCAAATCAGGACGTTCTTTGAGCATAATTTCTTCAAAGGCAATCATGATTTTCGCAGTAATCACTGCATGCGAACCACTCCCCACACCAAGATAATAGTCAGGCTGAGGAAGTTCTAATTGATTAAAAAAAACATCACTCATTCGCTCATCATAGTGTTGCCCGGTATGGATCACTTTAGACACTATGTTGGGGTACTTTGAGAAGGCTCTATGCAAAGGAGCAACCTTCATAAAATTAGGGCGAGCACCTACGATATTTAAAATTTTCATTGTTTTTGCTTTTCATTTTTATATACGTAAAAAGCAAGGTGGTGGGATTTTTTAAACGGCCGTTTTTTATATTATTTTTTCAAGAAAAACGATATCACTTTATTAGTTTCTATTAGAGAAATTATTTTCATCAAAATAGTATTGAACCAATATCATTGTTTAATAATAAAACCAGAACCGGGAACGGTTGTAATAATATTTTCCGGCTTATCTGCCAAAAAATCATCCACCGCTTTCAGTGCGCCGGGTGTTCCGGGACAAGCATAATCATCACATAAAATCACGCCGCCAGGATTCATCTTTTTGTAAAAAAACTGAAAGCTATCTAAGGTAGGTTGATAGAGATCTACATCGACATGTACAAACTTGAAACGACGATCATTAACCGCTTCAAATTTTTCAGGAATCCATCCTTTATAATATTTTACATTTTGAAATCGATTCAATTTTTCTTTAACTTTTTCCAAGGGGTAAGCCATATCATTTTTTTGCCATTGATAGGCATTTGGGCCAGAAAGATTATCTAGTTCAGAAGGTTCAGAAACACCTTCGAAGGAATCAAAAACATGATGAAAACAGTTTTTCTTTTTCTCAGCATTCAAAATTAGCCATGATCCATATCCTTTGAAAACACCACATTCTGCAGTGTCTCCCTCCATGTTTGCAACGCCTAATGCCAATTGATAAATCAAAAATTTTTTATCATTAAAACCATAGCCTCCAGATTGAAGTATTTCTTTGTAGGATTCATCTTTCCAAGGGGCAAAACGCGGGCTATGCAATCTCCATCCATAACGATGAGCTATATCATTCAACAACTTATAACGAATAATATTTCGTTCATTTTTATTTGCTGTAATTAACTTTTTCAAGTTTTTAACTGAAAACAACATAACTGTTTATTTTTTCTAAATGATGCTATTCAAATATAATCCTCATACACGATTCCCTGTTTCAAGACATTGGCTGGAACGCCTCCAACAATACAATTACTTTCTACATCTTTAATGACTACAGCATTCGGAGCAATGATCACATTATCCCCTATTTCAATGGCTCCTAAAACTCTAGCACCCGCAGCGATATAAACTTTATTTCCGATAGTCGGCACTACTGGATTTTTAGATCGACCTCCGATAGTAATACCTTGGCCAATCACACAATCTTCTCCGATCACCGCATCTTGATGAATCACCACACCTATTCCTGAATGACCAAATACGGTTCCTTTTCCAATCACCACACTACTCGGAATATCACTGTTGTACAAAAGAAAAATGATAAACCTAAAAACACGTGGTAATATTGGAATACCTGCTTGATAAAGTCTATGACTAATTCGATGGATCTTAATTAAGTTCATAGCACTGGTTCATTTTTATGGCTTTCCGCTTGACTCGGATAAAACGTTTTTTGCTTATAAAACAAACGACTAAACAAGGCTTTAAAAATAGCTAGAGAAAATAGGTCGCGAGTCAAAACTTTAAAAAAAGTAAAGACTCTTAATCTTAAAGGAATCTTTATTTCAATCAATTCTTTATTTTTCATTCCAATCTTTTTGCCTTTAAAAAGTTGCTTGAAATTATCGATTTGACGGTAGCAGATTTTTTGCCGAAGTGACAACAATTGAAAATTTAATTTCTGTGGTGGCGTCTGGAGTTCATAAGCCATTTTTTTTAAGAGTGGGCCTTGTATGTTTTCAATCTTATTAATCTGCTTTGCAGTCAACTGTTGTTGCCAATTTTTAATTTTCGATTGATCGAAAAAATCTTTCACATAACTTTTAGGTCGTGCTAATTTTTCATCTGACAACGTCAACATTTCAGAAGCAAATGGAATATCTAAAAATTCACAAATAGCTTTGGCTTCCGATTCAGGATCTTGCAATATTTTTTCATAATGAATCATTTTATATTGTTTTTCACCCAATAAATTTTGATTCACCATTCCGGCAATATTTCCATCGACCCATCGCTGTGCACTTAAAGCTAAATTTTGATAAGAACGTCTAGACATACTATGGGCATTGGCTCTTCCATCTCGAACGACATGCAAAATTTTTGCATTGGGAATCAATAAAATTAAATCATCTAAATAGTGTTGCAGATTTGGAGATTTATCACCCCAAATCTGTTTACCTGCTCTGGTAGTTTTTTGATCAATGGATTCGCTAATTAGTTGCCGTAAATTCTTATAGTTCTCTATTTTTTTATAATCAATCAGATTCGCTAATCGTCCATCTGTGTCGTTTTCAATCAGCCAAGCGGTAAACTTTTTTTGATCATGTTGAAGATTAAAAGGAAGCAAGTCATAAAGGTTTTGAAAACAGGTAATCAACCGAAAAGCAAGTGATTTTTTTTCCATATACACATCAGGATGCTTTTCCAACATAACCGATAACAAGGTCGTTCCAGAACGCTGAACACCAACAATAAAAAAAGGAGCCTTGTTTGTCGTATCATTCATTAGCCATCAAGTCTGTTGAAGTTTTTTCTTGGGTTATAATTGAGCTATCCTTTGTAAATAAATCATCAATGGCCTTGAAGGCTTGACCAATCACTTGATCCGAACTAAAGTTCTGCTCAAAGTATCTCCTTACATTTTTTGAATATTTTTCATAATCACAGGTATCAAAATATTTTATAGCAGCTATCAATTGAGTGGTAGAAAGTGGTTCTATTAATAAACCGGTTTCTTCTCTTTTGACAATTTCTGGAATGGCTTTCCAATTAGTGGTGATGACGGGAAGACCAACACTATATGCTTCAATAATTGCTCCTGGATATCCTTCACCTTCATAGCAGGTTGGTAAAAGCAAAACATCATATTCTCTAAGACATTTTAAAACTTTTTCTTTTGGTAAAACACCTTGATAAACACCTGGATGCTTCGCGAAAAGTTGATGATATTTATGCTCTTTAATCGGACCATAAATATGTATCGTATAGGTTTCATCGAGAGATGAAATACTCTCCAATATCTGATCAATTCCTTTGGACTCGTTAATAAATCCAAGATATATAAACCGTTTTTCGTATGGACGATGCGCTCTGATCAAATCATTAGTTGGCATTTCTCTTGAAGTAGGAAACTGAATGGTATTGGCATTTTGATTCGCATAGTATTGCATCAATTCCTTTGTTTGTAAAAAAAGAATATCAGACTTAAGTGTTGTTTTTCGAAACAACCATTTCCAAAAAATACTATACTGAGCAGTGTAATCCTTGATATCTCCACCAAATGGACGAAAAACAAATTTAAGGCTAAATAAATTGGCGATCAACATGAGAATAGGCACTAAATATTTAGTGCCTCCTCTACTTGAATTTAAAAATACAACATCAGCAGATGGAGCATAAAACAAAACACTTCCGAGAACAAAGAAAGGATTAAAAACTCGCTTAAATCCCTTAGAAAAGTATTGCGTATTAATGACTTGAAAGAGTTTATTCGATCGATCTAGATAATCAATCAAATATCCGAAAGAGATCGTTGCTCCTCCAATCAATCCAGTCGAAATATCAGTGACTGGGCCAATTAATAATATTTTTTTTTCCTTTTTGATATTGAATTAATTTTGCACCTTAAATCGTTTTGCCCAGCCCAACAATTGCATGACCATCCAGAGTTGGTGAGCAGTTTGAAATACCGTTGTTTTAGCATTATCAAATTTCGTGTCGATACCTCGATGATATATTTTTTTGAGTTCCTCCTTTTCAATTAACTCCGGCCAAGGATTTTCATCAAATAAAAGCCGTTGCGCCAATTCCTTAAATGCTTTATTTTGATATTTATACAACGGAATATTAAATCCCATTTTAGGATGCTCAAAAACTTCCCGCGGCAATAAGGGCTTCATTATTTTCCGTAAAATAAATTTCCCTTTTCCTTCATTGATCAGTAAATCATCAGATAACATTGTTGTTACCTCAAACAATTCAGAGTCTAAAAACGGAGCACGCACTTCCAATGAATTGGCCATACTCATTCGATCTACTTTGATCAACATATTGGAAGGGAGCGTATGCACAAGACGATAATACATGATTTTTCGAAGCGAGGTCCATTGCTCAAAATCATCCGGATAATTCTTTAATAAACTATAGTCCGAAGACGAATATTGGCCTAATATTTCATCAATTCGCTTTTGTTGAAACAACTCATTTAAGGCAATTGGAATTTCTTTCATCGACAACAAAGAAGAATCGACACCTCTTTTAATTTTTCGTAAATTGGACGATTGATTCATCCCCCAAATATTTTGAGCCACGCCTAAACTATTATTGGCAATGGATAGAATTGGCCGACCGATTTTTTTAAGATTGACTATTTTTTGATACCATTGGAATAGGTTATATCCGCCAAATAATTCATCTCCACCATCTCCCGAAAGCGCAACTTTAACATACTTGGATATTTCTTGACTAATCAAAAAAGAAGGAATGGCAGAACTATCTCGAAAGGGCAATCCGACATGATCGATAATATTCCAAAAGATAGATTCATCAAAATCAAAATCAGGAATAAATATTTCATGATGTTCCGTACCACAAAAACGGGCTACTTTTTTTGCAATAGCGCTTTCATCATAGGCTTGATTTTCAAAACGAACATTAAAGGTTTGGATTGGCTTATCGCTATTTTGCTGTAACAATGCCACGACTGAACTGGAGTCAATTCCTCCCGATAAAAAAGCTCCAATGGGGACATCACTAACGGTTTGTCGCTTGACAGCATTGACTAAATGTGGTCGAATAATTTCGATTGCTTCTTCCTCCTTTGTTATCGTAGGTTTGATTTTATAGGAAGGTTCAAAATATTTTGTTTGCTTTAACCCTCTCTCGGAAATTTCAATATAATGACCAGCCCTGAGACTTTTGACCTCTTTAAATAAGGTAATCGGTTCAGGTACTAATGAGGTACGAAAATAATACGGCAATGCTTCAGTATTGAGTTGCCGATCAATTCCTCTATTTTGGAGCAATGATTTTATTTCGCTAGAAAAAGAAAAGACTGATTTTTTCCAATGAAAATAAAATGGCTTTTCACCAAAGGGATCTCTAGCCAAAAAAAGATAATTTTCTTTCATCACATAAATACAAAAGCTGAACATTCCTTTGAGCATATGAAGCATATTCGCACCAAAGACTTCATATAAATGCAACAGCACTTCTGTGTCCGAATTTGTTTTAAAACGAAATCCTCGTTGTGACAAAAGTTTTCTTAATTCCAGGTAATTATAAATTTCTCCATTAAAAAAAACACACTTATCTTTCGCCTGATTAAAAATCGGTTGTTGCCCTCCGTGTTGATCAATGATGGCCAATCGCCTCATGGCTAAAGAACAACTTTGATCAGAAAAAAAACCACTATCATCCGGTCCTCGATGAACCAAGGCTGCATTCATAGCACTGACTCTGTGTTGTCTTTCAGTCGAAGACAAAACTTGTTTAAAATCAATAATGCCACAAATACCACACATACTAAATTTGCTTAAGTATTTTAAAAGGAACACCTCCGATCACTACTCCAGAAGGGACGTCTTTATGAACTAAAGTATTGGCACCAATGACGACGTTATCCTTGATCGTCACACCTTTGAGTATTGTACATTTATCACCAATCCAAATGTTATTTCCAATCTTAATTGGAGCCGTACTATAGCCATCTAATTGCAACTCATTATCAGTCATTTTATAACCGTGATCATGATCCAATATGCTCACCATTTGTCCTATGGTCACATTATTTCCGATCTCTATTTTTTCATGCGCAACGATTCTACTAAATTTATTGACGCCCAAATTTTCTCCAATAAGTATTTCACCTTTTGCATAAAGCATCGTATAATCGCCCATAATAATTCGGCCTTTACAAGCGATTTTACCTTCTTTAAAAATATGAACGCCACAATCTTTTCCAATCATGGATAACTGAGAACTTTCCAATCGTTTCCAATAATAAATTTTGGCAATTAAATATCTACCAACTGCTTTTACTTTATACCACCAATTTTTATATTGCAAGTTCATGATTGATGATTGAGTTCTTGCTGTCCTAAAAGCATTTTCCATTCTTTGACAACCGTCGGGCCATAGAATTTTTCTACGGTCCTTTTAGCAGCTTCTACTAATTCCTCTTGATAGGATAAATCATTGGTTATTTTTTCTAAACCTGCAACAATTGCTTCAGGTGAGGGCTCCTCTACTAGCAAGGCACATTGATGCTCTTTTACAAAATCGTTGAGAAAAGATCCTTTCGGTGAATGTACAATTATCGGTTTCCCAGATAACAATAAAGGAATGGTTCTTGTCGGAAAAATGGTTTGGTATTCAACCTCTCCATATCCTCCAGTAAATCCATGAGTTAAGACACAAACATCATACTCTTGTAACACTTCGTGCACTTTTTCTGGATTGACAAATCCTTCATATTCTACTCCACTTAAATCCATTCCTCTTTTACGTAACAATACTTTTGGAACATGAGTAAACAGGCTCAGACTATATTTCGGATTTTTTCGAATAGCAACAGCAAAGCGTAAAGTTGCATCCATATTGGATTCATTAAAATTGCCTATGGCAACTAATTTGTATTGTTTTTTGCGTTCCCCTGGAACACCAGTCATTGATGCTCTTTTAGGAAAGGAATTAAACGTATGAATCAATGGTAAGAAGGTCGTTTTGGGATATTTACTTTCGTAAAATTTCTGCATTCCTTTGCTCATTACAAAAACAAATTGAGCAGTATCAAATATTTCTTTTTGAATCCTTGGCGCTTGAGGATCGGTGATTGCTACATTTTCAATATAAGTGTTATGAAAATAAGCACTAAAGGGAAGGTTCATTTCTTTTGAGGCTATACAGGCTGCATGACAATAAAAAGGATTGGGATAAACACCAATGACATAATCAATATTTTGATCAGAGATAATCGATTTTATTTTATTGATTAAAGGACGAAAACGCCATTTCCTAAACCAAGTAAAAAAACGATAACCTCGTCCAAAGAAATACATTTCACTAAAAAAATAATGAAAGGTAGGACCATCTAATGGTCGCTGCATATTTACATTTTGGAAAAGGGTTTTACTTCCAAGTACCACTAGTTCATCTTTGCCTAAATTTTGAGCTAGATTTTCTACTATGATACTTGATCCTCCTTTGTTTGGTAGTGTACTCCAACTTACTAGTAATATTTTCATACAACTAATCGTTTTTCCCAGCTTTCTGTGATTTCTTCAAAAACGTCTTGCAATGATTTGGTGATTGCCCAGCTAGGATAATGAGCTTTCATTTTATCCAAATTTGAGATATAACAAATGTGATCTCCAATTCTATTTTGATCACTATATTTGTAGCGCATTTTTTTTCCACTGATTCCCTCTATTCTGGCGAAAGCCTCTAAAATAGAAGTTGAGTTTGCTCTGCCTCCTCCAATATTGTAGACTTCTCCAGATCTTGGATTTTCGAAAAAAGCATGGATAAATCTAGCCACATCATAGGAATGAATATTGTCTCGAACTTGTTTTCCTTGATAGCCAAAAACGGTGTATTCTTTTTCTTCTAAATTGACTTTGATCAAATAACTTAAAAATCCATGCAACTCTACTCCAGAATGATTTGGCCCCGTTAAACAACCTCCTCTAAGCGCACAAGTAGGCATGTCAAAATATTTACCATATTCCTGCACCATGATGTCACCTGCTACTTTTGAGGCACCAAATAAAGAGTGCTTGCATTGGTCGATAGAAAAAGTTTCCTTTATACCATCGTAGTAAGCCTCGTCATCAAAATCCCATCTTGATGCTAACTCTTTTAGTTTCAAAAAATTAGGACCATCACCATAAACTTTGTTGGTACTCATGTGTACAAAAGGAGATTCCGCACTATATCGCCTGGCAGCTTCCAGCAAATTGAGCGTACCGACTGCATTTACATCAAAATCATCAAAAGGACGACTGGCGGCTAAGTCATGACTTGGTTGAGCTGCCGTATGACAAATATAATCTGGCCGGATCTCTTTCATCATCAATAATACAGATGATCGATCTCGTATATCCAATTCAAGATGTTTAAAATTTTTGCATTCTACCTCCAATTGTTTTTGTACCCATCGGGTATCTCCTTTGGCTCCGAAAAAATCTGCTCGCATATTATTGTCCAGACCAATGATTTCCCAATCTAATTGATTGAAATATCGTACTACCTCTGATCCAATTAATCCGGATGATCCGGTGACTAATAATTTTTTCATTTTTCTAGAGTCTTTATACTTTTACTTACGTAAAAACTATGGCGTTTGGATGAGTTAAAAGCATGTTTAAATTTAGTTCATCTAGTAAGGCTCATGAATCTTCGTTTTCTGTTGTCTGAAAAGTAATACTTTACGTTTTTTTCACAATCTCATCCAATCTGAAGGAACGAGATCATTGGTATTGATGGAAGGATCGTTAAACCATTTTTTTGGAGCTACTACTTGTTTGGTTTTATTTTGATTGAGCCAAACCGCCCACCATGCAAATGAACTGTTAGGAATAATGAAATGCTGACAAGCGATCATTAATTGCATGTAATTCCCAAATTTTTCTCCCTTATGTTCATGTCCAACCACGTAAGAGGGGTAATCTAGTTTCAAATGCTCTCGGCACCATTTTACATCGTCAGAAAAAATATAAAAAACCGGTTTTTCAATGCGTTCGGCTAGATGGTGTGCCCCATTTATAAAGTAAGTCTTATTGGTCGTATTTAAGGTATCTACTTTCAGAAAATCTGTTCTTCTTACGTTTAAGCATATGGCATTTGTAGATTGAATTTGATGAAATAAATCTAGCGAGGCAGGTAATATTCCTTGTTTAAAAGTGAATTCTTTTCTAATCAAATTTTCAATATCTTCAAAATATTTTTGGCTTTGAAACCATCCATCAAAGATCGTATTATCCACTGCCTGTAAGACATAATCTGACTGAAAATGAAAATCATTTTCTTTAACGTAATTTCTGTTTTTATTGATTCGATTTCGGAAAAACTTTGTGATACTCGATGATTGAAATCGACTAAGCGATTTTAAAATTTTAGGATTGATAATAAATTGATCATTGACATTAAAAATAGAAAGGTCATAATTTCGATATACAAAATCTCCTTTACTTCTATCCAGTAAAGAACAGAGATCAATATACAATTCAGTATTCAATCTTTTCGCCACATTCAAAGCCATAGCGTATTGAAACATTTGATTGCCCATTCCGCCTTTTAGTCGAGTAATGATCATTTTTTATTTTTGTGATGTCCCAACCTTCGGCGGGATCTTTGGTTTTGGTCTTATGGTTCATTTAAAACTCATACAAAATATGGCTACCGATTCCGTTTCCAGTTTTCCCAAAAAAATGGATATTGATAAGTCGTAGAATGTGTTTGTTCCAATTTATTTTGTATAGCGATCATTCGCTCTTTTGCATTGGGAACAAAATTATGAAATTGGATTTGTAGATTATTAATCTGTTTTATCCATTCGGTTTCAATCAAGTGCTCTAGTAGATCATATTCGCCACCTTCAATATTAATTTTCATTAAATCTATTATTGTAATTTCTGATTGCTCCAAAAAATGTTGAGCATTTTTCAATTGAACATCTACCTGTTTTTGTCCTTTTTTAAACATAGAAGTCGAATCCGCATCAGTAGCAAAGGTGACTACCTCATCTTTTGAAGCCAAACCAAAATCGAATATTTTTATTTTATCATTTTCCTTAAAGCGATTTTTAATCTTTGAATAAAATTCAGGATGAGGTTCAAAAACATAGACAGAACAAAGGTATTGCGAAAAGATATCACTGGCCCATTGCCCTTTGTATCCCCCCAGATCAAATACGATAGCTTGAGGATGAAGCGCTGGATAATGAGTTCGATATTTTTTTTCAGCATCTAATTGATTCCACTTTCTTAAAAGTGCATTCCATTCTCGATCTCTTGCCGTCAAATTTTTTCCAACAGAACGGCTAGCTTTTGCGATTTTAAAAAATACTTTAGATAAATTATTGGCCATTGGTATCTCTGTTTTAATTCAGAACTTTGTTTTTGATTTGTCGAATTAAAGGTGCCTTTTTTAAGAAGGTATCTTTTAACGCAAGACGATAAGGTCGCTTCATTAAGTTGAACCAAATTTTGTGTGAATGATTTTTGCCTATAAAAAAACTCGGATAGTTATTCACCTTGTGTTGATAGGCTCCGTACATTTTTTGTAATCCTTCCATCATTTTTTTGGAAAGCTGTTCTGTACTAGAAAGTCTTTTTCGCTTAGGCGGAAATTGTTCCACAAAGGAAGAAGGTAAATCTAAGAAGGAAGCTATCGTTTGGGTGGAATCAAATATATTGTCATATTTCAAAAATAGCGTAGGATAACATAAATATTTTTCTTCCCAATTTTTTAGATGTAGATCGAAATAGAATCCATCTTTTTGCGTTTCACAGTAGGCTTTAAGTGTCATCTTTTCTAGGATTTGAAAAGGCAATTTTTGAAATTTTGTCGCCCAGAAAGATTGTGTAACCTGATACTCCCGACGAAACAAAGATAGACAAGCCATGATCGGATCACCAAAAATATAAATCACTTTCAAGTTCTGATTAAAGCTGATTGGCGGAATGGTCAAATGCTTAAATCCATCTGTGTTGGAGGAGCAATTTGTTTTTTTATATCGATTAATTTCTTCCATTAAAAAAGTGGTACCAACTCCTCCAGCTGAAACGACCAGTACTTCTATTTCCTTATTTAAAAATATAGTCTTTCTCATCTTAATGTTTTTGTGGAAAACATCATTAAAAACCAGAACAGTTGACTTTGAAAATTCTCTGCGGACATGCCAAAAACAATCAAGCTTAGGAGTATCATAAACTGAAACCGATTTAAAAATAGTAACTCCGCATCTTCAGTCGGATATAACAATTTTCTCCAGGTCTTTCTTACAACAACTGCCAAGAAAGAAAGGTACAAGACTAAAGCAGGAATACCATAATCTGCTAGAATAGCTAAGTAGTCATTATGCGGAGAAAGGTAATATCCTCGATTGACTATTTCTAAAATCAATTTATTGGATTCCTCGCTATAGTATTTAGCAAAATTAGCTTTAAACTGACCGATTCCCATTCCCCAATATCCTTTATCTTCCAATACTCTAAACACACCTCTCCATATGATAAAACGAACATCTTCTGTTTCAGATCCCATTTTATGCACCACTCGATTTATTAAAACCAAGGGTCCTCCAAAAGATACAAAACTTGAACTCATCGCCACTAATTGTATCGTTACGACAACGGTGAGTAAGGCTATCACCATTTTTCTACGGAAAGAAGAAAATAAAAAGATGAAAAATAGAATCAATAAGAAGATCGCCAATCCTGCTCGACTTCCAGTCACAATAAAAATATAAGTCAAAAACAAAAACAAAAATATATACAACAGTCGGCCCCAATAACTCTGCTTGAATTTAGCATGCAAGACTAAATAGGCCATTGCTATGACCAATCCCAAAGCAGCATAATTTGGATTATCTACAAATCCTGATTGCCGACCAAACTGTGATTTAATCAAAAAGGGATAAATGAGGTAACTTGCATTCAAACAAATGCCAATTACAAAACATCGAAGTATTTTTAAGGTTTGTTCTTTTGAAAAATGCGTGGTTTTGTAAACAAAAAAAGTCAATACATTTAATCCTACTAAAAACAAATCATTGAAAAATAAGCTCGTATTAAAAAAACCTATAACAATTTGCACACAAGAAGCTAAAAACCCATAAACAAACACAGCATACAACAGAAAATCTCCTCGTTCATTGTGGTTAAAGATAATTCCTCTTTTAACAGCAATTATACTATACGTTGCCAAAATCAATAATGAAAAAACTCGGAAAGGCTTAAAAATTGTTTTAATAGAAAGTAATTTTTCAAGGATTAACTCAAAGGGCATGGAAAGGGCATACAAGCAAAATAAGGCAAACAAAATTTTGTCCAAATCAATTCGAAAGCTATAGCTGTAATTATGCATAGCTCTCTTTTTTACTTGTTAAAATTTCACACATCACCTGAACGACTTGAGCCGTAGCTTGTCCATTCGTATGATGACAATGCAGGTTTAATGCCTTTCGACGACGTTCCAAATCATAATCAGGCTCCTTTAAATATTTTGAAATTTCCAGCTCTAATTCTTCATAATTTCGCGCTATTCTTGCGCCACCTGATTCTACAAATTTTTTAAGATGTAAATAGTCTACCAATCTTCTCGCAGATTTCCAATAATAGAGTTTTCGATGTCCATCAAATGAAGTCAGCAATACTGGCTTGTCTAACATTAAGGCATCGATAGACACGGTCGATCCTGAATTCAAACATAATTTACAACCTGCTAATAAATGAGACAAGCGCAACATATCCGTTTTGCGCATACTCCATCTCACCTTGCTTTTGACTAAGCTTGGATAATCAATGGCTACTCTCCCACTATTCAAACGATCTAATCTTTTCAACCAACGTTTATCTCCTAGCGAACCTTGAACATTTTGAGGATGCGGCCGGACAACCAATTGCATGTTATGACCAAAAACGTTTTCTTCAATGGCATTGGCCAACCATTCGACAATATCAATTTCATGTGGAGCAAAACGAGGCGCACTCATCGCTACAAAAATATAAGGATGATGAGCCTTTAGGTTTAATTTTGAAATAACTTTTTCATAGCCTTTTGAATGTTTGACTTCAATATGTTGATCAAAATGTGGCACACCACAGACATGAATCTGATCATTTTCTAAGCCATAATATTCTTTTAATTCTGCTTGCATGATAGAACCCCAAGCAATAAACTGATCAGGTATCACTGGAAAAATGCCTTTACTAGAAATATTATCCCAACTTAATAAATGGATCAAAGTTTGTCGACCTGATTGCTTTGCAGCATAGAGAATTTTTGATTCTAAATAGTTTATTGGATAAGTAGATACAACTAATTGAGGATTCAATTGATTCAATAAATTTGTGGCCCTTTCATCTTCTAAATATTTTTTTTCTTTTCTTTTAAAACGTGCTCTTATGCTTGGAAAGTAAGGAATCAATCGATAGATCGGATAGTAAATAAAAGGTCGAATTCTTTTCCAGGGATGCTTAGACTTGGTATACAAAATACTATAAATGTGCTTTTCCCAAAAGACGGGATTGCTATGAATGTCTTCTAAATAATACCGTCTTTTTACTCCGTAATCATCATCCCAAATTGTCAGATCAATATTTGCATTGTGTACTTGTACTAATGGATTCTGACTTAAATCTTGGAAATTTTCATCGGAAGCATCTGGGCATATAATGGCAATAGATTTGCCTTGATTGGTGAGTCGTTCGATAAGCCCCGTTTGTAAAACCATCCGAGCTGCAAAACCATGAGAAATAACATAGCAGATATCACATTGACTGGGTTGAGGCATCAAAGGCTATTTAATAATCGATTCAAAAAATATTTTTCTCTATACATACATACGTAATTGACACTACTTTGAGATTTGAATTCGTCTATTTTTTTTCTGTAGCAAATTGAGTCGCTAATTCCCAATCTGCCATGGTATCAATATTCACATGACGAGGATTTGAAGAAAGGATCCAACTGATTTTTTCTCCATATAAAGATTTATTTTGAAGAATCACTTTTGTTTTGGTCAGATAGATCGAGCCATCTCGATAATAGGCTTTGGGCAATTCCTGACGTCGGGAAATAATTTCTTTTTCGCCAGTAGCGATATTCAAATATGGACTATCTTTTTTTATTTCAAATGTCCAATGTGGATTGTAAGTATGTGGTACTTCTTTTACAGAAATCAAACAATCTGCATCTTCCTTTTTAAAAATTTGAATGGCTTCATCAATTTCTTGACTCGTTCGAAAAGGGCAGGTGGGTTGTAAAAGACAAACGGCATCAAAGTGTATGGATTTATTTTCATAAAAATGAAGTGTATGAATCACTGTATCAATCGTAGGCGATTGATCACTGGCCAATTCAGCTGGTCGCAAAAAAGGAACTATGGCACCTGCTTTCTCACTAATATCCCGAATCATTTCATCATCAGTAGAAACCATGAGGTGGTCAATCATCTGGCTTTTAAGAGCTGATTCAATGCTATAAACAATCAAAGGTTTGCCTACTAATTCTTTTCGATTTTTTTGAGGAATTCCTTTAGAACCACCTCGTGCGGGGATTAAACCTAATATCTTCATTTGCTTAGTTGTTTTTAAACTTCCGTAAATCTTCACTTACTTTTTTTGAAAAAAGCTTTGCGCCAGCAGCATTCAAATGGTCATCATCATAGTAATGGTATTGGTCTTCTATTTTTGGAATCCGATCGATATTATAATCCACAAATGGAACGTTTAACTCTTTGGCTAAGTCATCGAACAGTTGATAAAAGCTAGCATAATTTTGAATTTTCTCAATAGAAATTTCTGGCATCGGAGAAGTCGTAAATATCAACTCTACTTGATGTTGATCACACAGTTGTCTTATTTTTTTCAGGTAATTAAAATGCTCCTTAGTCAAACTAGAGACTGCTGGTTTGAAGACATCAAACTGATTATTGTATTTTAATGAATTCAAAGCCAATGTATCAATATTACTCACAAAACCATCTCCTTGATAATTACCTTTTGACAAGGAAAGATTGGAGCGACCTAATAGTTTATTGAATTTATTTTTCAAATAATCTTTATAAACAAAAGCAGGAAAAAGCTGTAAACAAACTTGTTCTCTACTTGAAAATCCATTCCAAAAAAAAGTACTTTTAGCCTTTCCAGATTTCATGTCCTGCCAATTGAATCTTCTATTCCGCAATTGATGATCCGCAGTGAATACCATAAAATAAAGATCCATGACTACTTGCTTCGGATGATGATCTTGTAAAACTTCATTTAATACAAAGTAACTATTCAAAGGCGATTGAGCAGAACTTCCAAAATTAAAAACTTGTCCTCCTATTCCCATTTCTGCTCCTATCACCTGCGGATCGTAAGCCCGATAAGCATGAGAAGATCCTAAAATTAAAAGTTCAATATTTTGATCTCGTTGATAAAAATCCTGCCAACGTAGTTTTGGATAAAACTGTTTTCTATTGTGTAAATCAATCGTTTCGTAGGTTTTTAGATAGTATCCTATTCCAAGATTCACCAGCCAAATTACACAACAGTACAACAATATTTCTTTCAAAAATCTCTGCATCATTTTTAAAATTGAAAATAGATAAACATAGATTGTTCTTTTGGCACAAATAAAATGATAGACAAGGCAACACCTACGTATATCACCATTCGGCCCAAGCGATTGAATTGATCTTTACCTAATTGCAAAGCATGTTCCTTGTTTCGCTGCAACCATTCCATTAAAAACAAAGCTGCTACACCCAACAATAAAACAAATTGCTTACGAAATGGTCGGAAAGCAAAATCAAAATCATTCACAACCTGAAAAAGGTAATCAAATGCATGAGTGACACTCTCCGCTCGAAAAAACACCCAAGCTAAACAAACTAAAAAAAAGGTGGTGCTCATTTTCCACAATTCTAAAACACTTGGCAATATTTTCCCTAAGGCAACCACATCTAAATATCGTCGGTTTTTACCCATCAAAATATTAGGTATAAAATACAGCGCGTGTATTGCCCCCCAAATGATAAAAGTCCAATTCGCACCATGCCAAAAACCACTGATCAAAAAAATAGCCGCAACATTAAAAACTAATCTCCCTTTTGATTTGACTCGGCTTCCGCCTAAAGGAATGTAGACATAATCTCTAAACCAAGTAGATAAAGAAATGTGCCATCGTCGCCAAAATTCTGCAATGTCTCTGGAGAAATAGGGAAAAGCAAAATTACGCATTAAATTAAATCCAAGTAACCTAGCCGTACCAATGGCAATATCAGAATAACCTGAAAAATCACAATAGATTTGAATCGCAAAAAGAAAAATTCCTAAAATCAAACTTCCTGCTTCCAAGCCTGCATAATTCGCGAAAGTCGCATCAACAAAAACTGCACAGTTATCTGCAATGACTATTTTTTTAAATAGTCCTCCCAATATTTGCTGCATCCCATCTCGTGCTTGCAAATATTTAAAAGTTCTAGGTTGATTAAATTGTGGAATTAAATTCCCTGCTCGTTCGATCGGTCCGGCCACTAACTGTGGGAAAAAACTGACATAGGCAAAAAAGGTAATCCAATTGTTTACGGGTTTTATCTTTTGACGATAAACATCGATGGTATAACTCAATGTTTGAAAAGTATAAAAACTGATCCCAACTGGTAAAATAACATTCAACGTTCCCGTATGAATGGACAGTCCAATACTTTCAACAGCATTCACCAATTCTTGCACAAAAAAATTGTAGTATTTAAAAAAGCCAAGTATGCCTAAGTTGGTGAATAAGGACAAAAACAAATATCTTTTACGAATTCGAGGTGAAGTTTCTTTTGCGAATTGTTGCCCGATTAAAAAATCCACCGTAGAACTCAGGACCAACAAGGAAAGAAAACGCCAATCCCACCAAGCATAAAAAAAATAACTGATCCCCAATAAAAAGAGATTCTGCCATTGAAGCGTTTTGATCACCATCCAGTAAATCAAAAAAATGACCGGCAAAAAAATAGCATACTCAAATGAGTTGAATAGCATGAGGAAATATTTGGTTATTGGTTTACTTGTTGTTGGTTATTTGCAGGCCTAATACGCTAAAACTTTGGCATAGCTCAATGGGACTTTAGCTAATAAAGCTGCGATGGCTTCCCCCGCATTTCCTTGACCATAGATACAACTTCCGTCATATTTACCTATTGAACATTGTCGCTGAATTGCTTCTGAAATGGCTGCTCTATTATAGGATGTATCGATCACATTTTTTCCTCTTTCTCGACCAAATTGACGTGAACCAATATTGACCACAGGTATGCCTAAAAAAGAACACTCTCGGATTCCGACGCTCGAGTTGCCAATCAAACATTGACTATTAAATAGTAATTTTAGAAAATCATAAGGATCCATATTTTTAAAAAAATGAACATGTTCCAATTCATACTTTTCCCTAAATGCTCGAATCCCATTGGAGGTGCCATCCGATCCTGCATCTACATTGGGCCAAAACCAAAAAGTGGGAATCAATAGTTTTTTGATCGCGTATAAAGTTTCTTCTATATTGGTTCTGGATACTTGATGTTCTGTCGTCACCGGATGCTGAAGGACCACACAATATCCATCTTGATATCGTGGCTGCCCTCCTACTCCACCATATTTTTCGTAAGGATCAAAATCCAGTGTTGTTTGATTCAACATCTCTTTGGCTAAATCAATCGAAGGGCATCCAGTTAGAAAAACTTTTTCTGGGACTTCTCCTAATCGGATCACTCGTTCACGCGCTTTTTCGGAAGCTACAAAATGTAAATCAGCCAACTTGGTAATAGCATGTCGAACTTTCTCATCAATATTTCC
This sequence comes from uncultured Saprospiraceae bacterium, assembly GCA_964441245.1. Lineage (GTDB taxonomy): Bacteria > Bacteroidota > Bacteroidia > Chitinophagales > Saprospiraceae > JALZUU01. The sequence continues at coordinate 37,593 of CAYTVR010000018.1, forward strand.
TGTAATTTCTCCACCTTGAATATGGATCAAAGGGATGTTCATATAAGACGCGGCAATTGCAGTGGACATGGTCTCAAAACGATCCGCAACAGTGATCACAGCGTCGGGTGCAATATTTTCAAAAACATTGGATAACTCAATGATGCCTAAACCTGTAGTCTTGGATTGAGCGGCTAGGCTTCCACCTTCTAACACATTGTACACTTTTGCTTTGATTTCAAATCCATCTTGCTCGATGACACGTACGGCTGTTCCATATCGACCCAATAATGCTGAAGCCGCTACGACTAGTTGTAGTTCTAAATCAGGATGCTCTTTGATCGCTTGGAGGGCAGATTTGATTCTGCTATAACTGGGACGCGCCGTTACGACAACACAAATTTTTCTTTTTGCCATAGCTTGTTTATTTCAAATCTGTTTCCTTTAAAAAATCGTATTTCGTTTTGGAGTCTTTCAGTTTCCGTCCAATTACTTTTCTAAATTCACTAGCTGCAATACCTTGATGCGCTGGTTTTTTTGCTTCCAAATCATCGAATGTAAGGAGGTGCCCTTTCGGTAAATATTTATTAACGGCTAATGATTTTTCAAATATACTTTTGAGTTTTACGTAAGGCGAAAGATCCATTTTATCTACAGGATGCGACAATGCTTTTTCTAAAAATCGAACAGCTTCAACCAGCTCTTTTATTTCATCAATAGTGAGACTTGAGGCAGCATCCGGTCCAAACATCCGTCGATCAAATACACCATGAAACTCCAATATTTCTGCTCCCAAAGCAACAGCCGCCGTTCCCGTTGCAATACGTCCCGTATGTTCGGACAACCCAATTTTATATTTTGGATAGCGTTGCTTTAATGCACCAATTACGTTCAAGCCAATTCGTTCAGCTGGTGTTGGATAACTCGTGGTACATTGAAGAATACTTAATTCATTTCCAAATTCATTTAGGAAAGCAATCGTTTGATCTAGCTCCTCATACGAACTCATTCCAGAAGAAAGAATAATCGGTTTTCCAGTTTTAGCAATTTTTTCTAACATTAAAAAATTACTCACCTCACCTGATCCAATTTTATAGCGTTGCACACCAATTGACTCCAATAAATCAACCGCCGCTTGTGAAAAGGGAGAGGCCAAAAATTCCAAGCCTTTTTCTTCACAATGTTTTTTAATCTCTATCCATTGTTCGATATCAAAAGACATTCTTTTCCAATAGTCAAAACGGGTCTTATCTTCATAAGAAAAATTAATTCTGAAAGGTTCTTCCAGACTACTTTCCGCCTCAGCTATATGCACTTGAAACTTTATCACATCTGCTCCTGTTGTCGCAACGGCATCGATATAGGAATGTAAAATTCCTAGACTTCCATCATGCGCCTGACCGATCTCCACAATAATTTCTGTATGCCTTGTTTTATTCTTCATCTACATAATATTCCTGATGATAACCATAACTATATCCACCATATCCATAATATCCTCGTTCCTTTTTCACCCCATTAAAAATGATACTTGCATTTTCTAGTTCTTTATTTTGATACATGTTTTCTAAATTCCTTAACATCGATTTCTGTGTATATTTATGTCGCACGACAATTAAAATATTATCAACAAAATTTCGAAGTAATAAGGCGTCAGAAACCAATCCAATCGGTGGCGTATCGATTAATACATAGTCGTATCTCTCAGATAATTCTTTGATTAGTTCCTCCATTTTTTTGGAAAGAATTAATTCCGCCGGATTGGGAGGTACCGGTCCACTCGTGATATAAGATAAATTTGGCTGACCTTTAAATTGCTTAACAATTTCATCTACACTATTTTGTCCAATCAAATAATTGGTTACTCCTTTTCCATTTTCATCCTCCAAGTACATGCCTAATTTTGGCTTTCTCAAATCTAATCCCATCACAATTACTTTTTTATCCGACAAGGCTAAAGTGATTCCTAAATTCATGGCAATAAAGGTTTTTCCTTCTCCTGAAATGGAAGAAGTAAAAAGAATCGTTTGTTGCTTTTTACTGTGATTGATAAAATTCAGATTGGTTCTAAGCAACCTAAACATTTCATTAATCGCAGATCGGTTTCCTTGTTTTACAATGATATGATCCTTCCCTTTTTTATGACCGATACGACCTAAGATTGGAATGTTACTTAGTTGTTTTATCGTTTCTTCTGAGTCAATTTTATTTTCAAACAATCCTAACAACAGTACCAATAAGAATGGAATAGCCAATCCTGTAAATCCACTAAACATAGTAATCATACGCCGCTGCGGATAGACAGGACCTTTTGATAATCTTGCTCGATCAATGGTTCTTGTTTTGGCAGTGGTTACTGCTTCCGAAAGAGCGGTTTCCTCTCGTTTCTGTAAAAGATAAAGGAAGAGTTTTTCTTTAACCGCTTGCATCCGCATTTTTTCCAAAAGTGTTTTTTCTATTCCAGGAATATTACTCATGCTGCTTCTCAGTGATTGAATATTTTTCTCGATACTCGCTATTGGTATTTGTAAATCCTGTTTCAAATTTTGAATGGTTTCCAAAATCAATTTTCGAATATCGATCATTTGGCTTTCTAAATCTCTACGAATAGGATTTTTTACAGAAGCGGTAATCGCAATTTTTTTATGATTTAGGACTAAGGCGTTGTACTGGTTGACAAATCCCGATAATACAGGATTTTCAGCAATTAAATTCGCAGGAATTAGATTAAAACTACTTTGATCTTTTAATAAAAAACCTTCTAAAGATTCCAACATATTTTTCTGAATTTCAAAATCAGAAATTTTTTGGATGGAAGATCGAATCTCTCCCAAAGTGTAATCCATACTAGAAGAAGCATTTTCGCTAATAATTTCATTGGCACTTTTATAACGCTGGATACCACTCTCGACAGAATCTAATTCACCAACCAAATTCGCAACTCTAAAGTCAATAAAATCAAGGGTATTGCGCAGCACCGTATTTTCATCTTTGATCTCCTCCTCATTGTACACATCGATAAGTGTATTCAATAAATCTCTCGCCTTTTCTGGAACAGGGTCAATGGTTTTTAATTCTAATACACTGGAGGAAGTATGACTCCCAATTCTTTCCACCCCCAAATTTGATTTATGGATTTTTGCGCTGGTCGCTAATGGATAAAAAACAACACGATACAAACCTTGCAATACCGCCACTTCAGGATTCAAAGAAATAAGGAATCGACCTTCTTTCGTTTCGAAAGGAACATCATAGTAATATCTATTTCCAATATCATCCTCATTTTTTTTAAATATAAAACTCTTATAATCTTCTTGGAGTAAATAAAATGCTTTACCATAAGTTGGATCACTTTTCAAGTCAAAAGAATCTACCAAAAATGGAGAGGCTTTGTACAACTCCGTATCTTTTAAGTTTCCAATTCGATAATAAGCCACTTGCAAATTCAACCGCTCTACCACTTTTTCCATTAAAGTCAGCGACTTGAGAATTTGTATTTCGTTATCCATCGCTTTTCCTTCTCCCGATAGGATTTGATCCGCCAAAATACTTTGTTCTGAAAGTCCACCACTTTTTCCTGCATCCTTAATCAGCAATACAGCTCTTGATGAATATTGAAAAGTTGTATATCTTAAATAAAAACGTCCTAATATTATGGCTGCTATAAAGCACAAAATAAATAACCACCAATAAGACAACATCCTTGAGAACAACCTCTGCAAATCCAAGACACTAGATTCTTGCGACAATGTAGAAGATGGTATATTTTGATTATTTCGTTCCAATTTTATCTCCGATTTAAGGTAATTAAAAGTGCGATTAGTGAAACTCCCGCTGATACCCAAGGTAGTACCTTACTCGCTGGATCTCGTACAGTACTGACGATTGTTTTATTTGGTTTGACATATAAAACATCATTTTGTTGTAAATAAAAATATTCAGATTCAAAAATAGATGGAGAGTTAAAATTGACATAACCAAAGCTTCGTATCCCGTCTGCTTCTCGAATAATCAGAATACTATCTCTATCGGAATAATTGGTAAAATCGCCTGCAAGCGTAATGGCATCAATCAAGGTCAGGCGGTCATTATTAACTTGATAAGAACCAGGACTTTTGACTTCACCATTTACGTTTACACTAAAATTTTTTAAACGAACTTGAACAATCGGAGTTTGGTTAAAATAAGGTGTGATTAATTCAATTATTTTAGTTTTTATCTCTTCCACTTCTAAGCCCTTTAATTCAATTTTTCCAATCGTAGGAAAATCAATATATCCTTCATTATTCACTAAATAATCACTAATGCCTCCTTCTTCACTTGATAGATTAAAAGGTTGAGCAGCCAATGCATCCGTACTCAATATTCTTATCTGTAAAATATCGTTGGACTGAATAGTGATGGCTTTAAAATTTTTAATCACTTGTGGCTCTAAGGGTATGCTCGGTGGTGCGTTATAGTTGACAAAAGAAGTATAGGAAGTACATCCTATTGTCAGACAAAAAAGGTAAATAAAAGTAAAATACTTAATTATTCTCATAGTCATTTTTTTATACGCTAATAGTATTTTTGTTGCTTTGTGATTTCGTTTGGTCTGAATAATTTAGAAAGAATTTCCCCCTTTTTAAAATTTCGCTTTAGCGACCAAATGAATTTGATTGACCAAGATAGCAAACGAAATCATTTAGTCCGAGTTTTTTTGTTCTTCATTAAAAATTCATTCATTAATCTTTCTACCACCGCATCATTTTTATATTTTCTACTATGCGCATACATTTTTTCTATTTTTTTTTTGTAAATCGGATCGGTTAAAACCTTCCCTATTTTATTTTTAATCTCTTTGGCAGTATCATGATCTTTGTCACCCATCATCCCCAACTGATGATAAGCCACTCTAGCTGCACAACCGTTTTGATCTGATTTTTTTCCTGAATAAACCAACATGGGCACTTTAAAATGAATGCACTCATTGATCGTATGAATTCCACCATGATTAATCGAACAATCGGCTTCGCTTAATATTTTCAGCTGTGGAACATATGAAAACAAAAAAACATTTTCAGGCAAATTTTCAAAATCATCTTTAGCTAATAAGCCTCCCATGCCCACTACTAACATCCACTGTTTTTGGTCTCTCACTGCCTCAATTACTTTTTTGATAAAGCTCGGATCGCTTTTAGACAAAGTGCTTAAGGAACAATAAATTAAAGCCGCTTGCTTACGTTCTCGGTATTGAAAAGCAATTGCTAATCTTACATCATCACTAAATGATTCTTTTCGATTTGGCTCAACCAATGGTCCGACATAAAAATGATTCGGCCGTTTATCATGTGGAAATTCCATTTCTCTAGCCACCATACTCATCACTGGTAATTGATCATAAGTAAAAGGTCCAGGCCAATAATTTTCTCTGATATATTGAAGTGGAAATTTTTCTGTTTTGGCTAATGCCAATAAAATACTTCGTCGATCAGTACCGAAAGTTAGCAGTCTTTTTTTTGTGAAAATATACCAACGTTTTACTTTTATCCATTGCCATGAAAAAAACATCATCCATTTTTTTCCTCGCCAACCTTCTCCAGGTATCGTATCCGTCAACAGATAAGGTAAGCCGCTCCTATTCCATAAAGAAAACCATTGACTCAACAATAGAAAGGGAATTCTTTTAGCGTAAGCTCTAAAAATATATTCGTGCAATTCCACATCAATAAGTAATAAGTCCGCCTTGAACGAATCCAACAAATCGTCAAATGCTTTTGGATAAAACTGGTCCAATGCTTTTGCTTTTCGAACCGAAGCATTATTCAATTTATATAGCCATCTTTTCACTTTGCGAAATGGTCCTTGAAATGAGGGAATATCTTCATCAAAATTAAAAGAAATTTCAGGTAACTGAATAAATCTAATTCCTTGCTTTTCTACCTCTACTCCAATATTTCTTGGAGCCGCATAAACGACTTCATGTCCATCATTCCCCAAACGATTCATCAATTCAAAGCTCGCATTTAAGATCCCTCTCAATCCGCTGGTGACACAAATTATTTTAGCCATTATTCTATTTTTTCAGCATTAGGCATTTCTAATAATGTCTTTATTGTGTTTTCTACATATTCTGCTAAAGTGGCGATGGTGATTTTTTGAAAAATAATATTGATTGGAAAGTCCAACTCTAAAGCCTCATTAAGTCGATTAATCACCCGAATCCCTGATAAGGAATCTCCTCCTATTTCTAGGAAACTATCATGAATACTAATCTTATCCATTTGCATCACCTCTGACCAAATATCATGTACCAAAATTTCAAATTCTGTTGCTGGTTCAATATAATTCGTGGTTTGCATCGATGGGCTACTACTAATCGGCGGTAGTGCAGCTTTATCAATTTTGCCATTAGGAGTCTTGGGTAATTGATCCATCGGTATAAAAAAAGAAGGGATCATATAAGCTGGCAATTTAGCTTTCAAGTAAGCAATGGTAGCGCTTTGATCAAAATCCAAATCATGAACTACGTAAGCGACCAATTGAGGTCTTCCTGCTTGATCGGCAACAGCCTGTACAACACATCTTTGTACCCCCGTGCATTCTTTCAACACCATTTCTATCTCTTCCAATTCTACTCTAAATCCACGAATTTTCACTTGGCTATCAAGGCGACCTAAAAACTCAACATTCCCATCTGGCAGCCATCTGGCTAAATCACCTGTTTTGTACATTCTTGAATAATGACCTTCGTCAAATGGATTCGATATGAATTTCTCTGCCGTCAATTTTGGGCGACCAAAATAACCACGAGCTACTTGTATTCCAGCAATATGCAATTCACCAGGAATGCCGATAGGGCAAATCAATCCTTGCGGATTAAGGACCAGTAATTTGGTATTCGCAATCGGTTTGCCAATAGGAATGATGGTCGGAACAGCTCCCTTTTGAGGCAATGGCCACATACTGACTTCCATCGCTGCTTCTGTTGGACCGTAGAGATTGTATAAAATAATTTTAGGAAATTTTTGTTGAAAATTTAAGGCTGTAGATACGTGAAGTGCTTCACCGCCACATATCACTCGCTTTAGACTGCTACAATCTCCCTCTTGGATACCCAACAAAAATACTTCTAACATAGAAGCGACAAAATGAACAATAGTAATCTGATGCTGATCAATCACTTTCTTCAAATAGTTGGTATCCTTATGCCCACCTGGTTTTGCAAACACTAATTTCATCCCAGCGATCATTGGCCAAAAAAGCTCCCAAACGGAGAGGTCAAAACTGAAAGTTGTTTTTTGCAGAAAGACATCTTTTTCCGGATCTAGTTGAAAAAAGTATTGTCCCCACATCAAACGATTCATGACGCCATCGTATTGATTCATCACCCCTTTTGGCTTTCCAGTTGAACCAGAAGTATACATCACATAAACTAAGTTCGTGACATCAATAGCCGTGTTCGGATTAGCCATAGATTGTTGAGCGATACGATCCCAGTCTTCATCAATCAAAATCAATTGAACATCTGAAATTTCTTCAAACAAGTGCAATTCCTCACGAGAGCAAATGATATATTTTGCTTTTGCATTTTCTAAAACATAACGAATCCGATCTTTGGGGTATTCCGGATCAATGGGTACATATGCTCCTCCCGATTTAAGGATGCCCATTAGTCCCCACATCATTTCTAAAGATCGATTCAAACAGATCGCCACCAAGGATTCCACCTCCACTCCTTGAGCTAGAAGGTAATGTGCTAATTGATTCGATTTTTGATTTAACTCCTTAAACGTCCAGGATTTTTCTTCAAAAACAATGGCGATCTCGTCTCCCCGTTTTACGACTTGTTCTTCAAATAAATCTACAATCGTTTTATCTTTAGGAAAATCCACATCATGATCATTGAAAGCAGCTAATGTAGTCGATTCCTCTTCGCTTAATGTTAGAATGGATTGAAAACGATTTGCTAAAAAGAAATCCACCAACTGTAAAAATTGTTGTGGAATAGAAGTTCTCATTTTTGTATCAAAGACGGCACAGTTAAAATCAAAATTTAGATCTATTGTTCCTGCCTCATCGAAATCATGGACTTGCAAACGTATATGATGCCTTGGATCGGCATGTCCAGAATGAATCCATTTAGAAACGGATGGATGGCCATTAATTTCACCAAAAGAAGCAGTGATATAATTCAATACCACATTAAATTTCTTATTCAGTTCGGCTGTACTAATCCCTGCTTGAGCATATTTTAGAAATTCATTTATGCCGCTTTTATTTTTTTGTAAAAAAGAACTAAACGTATCATCTGTAGCAATTTCAGCCATCAATGGAAACATTTTAATAAATATACCCGGTGTATTTTTAAAATCTGTACTAGATCGATTTCCAGTTGGAGTCCCTATGACCATTTTTTCTTGCCCCGTCAATCGATAAATCAAAGTAAAAAGTAAGGTCGAAAAAATATTAAACAATGCAAGATGCTCCGTCCAAGCACGTAAATCTTTCTCCTTGGTCAAAGCGCGCAAACGATCGACTTGTTGTCTAGTCAATTGTACCGTTACTCTCTCAGAACGGGTGTCCATCGCCTCATTTAGGTTAGCGTAAAAATGATTCGAGTCCGGTAATTGCTTTCCTTGTCGATTCCAATATTCGCTGGCCTGATCATTCAATGTTTCTCGACCTTCTTTATTTTCAAGGGTTATATAATTTTCATAAAACGGTGGGCATATCGGAGTCGATTCGACTTTATTAGGATTCAACTCATCATGATAGATTTTTAATAATAATTGATATTGAAGCGTTACTGCCCAAGCATCTGTGATTAAGTGATGTTGATTAAAATACCAAGCATAATTAGTCTCCGACATTTTAATCAAGACCGAGTCAAAAGAGCATTCCGCAATATTAAAAATGGCTTGACTTCTTTGTTGAAAAAAAGTGGCTAATTGTTCTGTTTTATCTGCTGTTTCTGAAAAATCAACCCATTCCATTTGATAAGGAAAACTAGACAAAATCCGTTGTATCGGTTGTTCTTCTTTTTGTAAAAAAATAGTCCGCATACTATCACAACGATCAATCAATAATTGAAAAGCTTGCTGAAAGCGGGCAATATCAATCGAGAACGGAAAATCAAATCTAAAGGCCATATTGTACAATGGTGAATCAGGATTAAGTTGCTGCCCCATCCATAGCATCAATTGACTTTGTGTTAAGTCAAATTCTTTAAAACTTGTATTTGTAATTTGATTGTTTTCCATTTCCTAATCTAATTCTTAGCGGACACTTTCAATGTAGTTAACCATGTCTCCTACAGTCATAAAATTTTCAATGGTCATATCTTGCGGAGCAACTTTTATCGTAAATTCCTCTTCAATAAATTGAATTATTTTCATCATTCCCATAGACTCTACTAATCCACTCCCAAGCAAATCGTCTTCAGAACTAATCGCTAAATCTGTATTGCCTCCATGAAGATTTTGGGTGATATATTTTATGATTAATTCATTCATAGTTAAACATTCTCATTTTGAAAAATCGTCTTAATGGCTGACCTTTTGATTTTACCAGAACTGGTCCGAGGAAACGTTTCGAGTATTCTAATTTCTTCAGGAATAGCGTAAACAGGTAGTTTTGTTTTTAAATAATCCGACAAATCATTGGCACTTATATTTGCTCTTTTCTTCAAAATCACTGCGGCCTCCAATTGCAGATGATCCTTTGTATTTTCCAAAACATAAACTGCCGCTTCTGATACTTCGGCATGAGTCACGAGGCAAGATTCTATGGCTCCTAATTCTATTCGATAGCCTCTTATTTTTACTTGAAAATCTTTTCTACCAAAGAAATGTAAGACGCCATCTTTATCTTCTTTTACCAAATCACCTGTTTTATAAAAGGCCAATGTTCGACCAGAAGACAATTGATAATGATAAAAAGATTGCTGAGTCAATTCGGGATTTTGCCAATAACCCAACATCTGCGTGGCACTTCTCACGACCAATTCTCCTTGCTCACCTTGGGGGGACAATTCCCCTTCTTCATCAATAATCAAATATTCCGTATTTCCCCAAACTGTTCCAATAGGAATTGGATCATTCGTTTGGGGAATTTCAGGTAAATTAAAATAGGTACATTGATTTAATTCTGTGGGGCCATAAATATTACTCACTCGACTTTGTGGCCATAATTCCATTAAAGCTCTAAGGTATTTTGGTGGAAACGGCTCACCCGCATAGAGCAACCATCGAAGCTGAATAGCTTTATCTTCTAGCGCACCACTTTGCAACATTTGAATCAAAGCCAAGGGAACAGAATACCAAATAGTGATGACTTCTTTTGCAATCAGTTGAGCCAAATTTGCAGGAAAAATCGTTTCTGCATCAGAAGCAATTACCGTGCATGCGCCAACAAAGGGGCCTGTAAAATAACCGAGTGTACAAATATCAAAATGGATTGGAGCATGATTTCCAATGATGTCATTTTCATCAATACCATACAAATTTGCCGTAAGGCGAGCATAACTCAAACCACTATAATGCGTATGCATAATTCCTTTCGGCTGACCGGTAGATCCGGAAGTGTACATAATATAAGCGAGATCATTTTCTAATATTTTAAACTCTAAAATAAACTGATCAGATCGCTCAAATATTTGTGACCACGAAATAGTTTGGATAGATAATTGCGCTTCTTTTTCTAAACCAATAATTGTTTTTAGTGAAGAAGGATGGGCAATTATTTTTTCGATTTTTCTTTTTTGAGAAGGATTGGTGATCAATATGGAAATACCACAATCTTCGATTAAAAAACGGTTTCGATCAGTGGGATTTTTAGGATCGATTGGAACGTAAACTGCTCCAGCTTGCAAGATGCCATAGATCGCAATCGCCGTCTCAATACTTCTATTCAGATAGATACCAACTCGATCTCCTTTTTGTATGCCTAGATTTTGAAGACATCCCGCGACTTGGTTCATTCGCTGATTTATTTGACGATAAGTCAATGTATTTTGACCACAACGAAAAGCAATTCGATCTGGAAATCGCTTGGCAGAATAAGAAATACTATGTGGTAAAATATAAATCAAAGTCCTAGAAAATTTGAAATGATGTTTCTTTGAATATCGGAAGTTCCAGCATATAATACGCCTCCTACTGCATCTCTCAAATCCTTTTCAATTCCATTTTCTGTCAGGAAAGCTCTGCCTCCAAAAGTTCGAATGGCATCCAAACTTGAACTGATAAAAGATTCGCTGATTTGGAGTTTTAGTAAAGCGGCTTCTAACATGGCATTGTCTCCATTTCTTTTCAGCCAAGCTGTTTTATATAAAAGCAATCGAGACGTTTCCAATCTCAATTTCATATCTGCAATTCGATTCGATACGGATTGAAAACTTCCGATGCTTTGATCAAATTGTTTTCGTGTTTTAGCATATTCAATCGCGTTGTCTAGTTGTCTTTCCATTGCGCCCAGTTGACTGGCTAAGATGCAACAACGGTCATATTCTAATGAGTGATTTAAGATACTAAATCCTAGTCCCGGTTTGCCCAATAAGCTTTCTTGAGGGACTAGACAATTATCAAAAACCAATTCACCAATCGGAATGCTTCGCAATCCCATCTTACTTTTTTTCTTACCTATGCTTAGACCTGGTGTATCTTTATCCACCAAAAAAGAAGATAATCCCCATTTTCCTAATTTGGCATTGGTACTAAGCAAAACCAATACAAAGTCACAAATCGGAGCAAGCGAAATCAAATGTTTTTTACCGTTTAGTAAATATCCATCACTTACTTTTTCTGCGGTCATTTTTAAACTAAAAATATCAGAACCTGCTTCTGGTTCTGACAAAGCATGCGCACCAATCAGTTCCCCCTTTACCATTGGACGAAGATATTTTTCCTTTTGTTCTTCACTTCCAAAATCCAAAACGGCTGTTTGTACGGTCCACATTTGTGCATTCAATCCGAATGCTAATCCATTGTCTAAACAACCAAAGCCAAAGCCTTCCATCGCTAACATAGCTCTTAGGAAATCAACTTTTTCCAATCCTCCTCCATATTTTTTCGGAGCTGCTAATCCTTGGATCCCAAAGTCCGCACACTTTTTCCAAAGTGTATGATCGAATGTTTGATTTTCATCTAGCTGAATCGATTTTTCATTTAGTTCGCTTTGCGCGAAATGAATTACTTTTTCCTTGTATGAAATATATTCTTGAGGCCATGAAAAATCCATTTGGAAATTGGTTAAAATTTGTATTTCGCGATTCCTTTAATGAAAAAAGGAGTACCGGGTGTAAAGTGAATTTCTTCAACTGGGTTCTGTTCAAACTGTAGTCTCGTCTCTGTTGCAAATTGTGTTTCGTTCCATTCTTGATTAAAAAGATTTTCTATTGCAAAACCTAAAGTCAATTTTTTAAAGGTATAATTGAAATTGAAATCCGTGATGTAATATCCATTAGCCACAATGCTATTGTCTTCGTTTGCTGGACGATCTTTTAAGTATCGAATTTGTATACTAGAAGAAATATTTTTTTTATTAAATGTCAATCCTCCAGTAGAGGTGAAAACTGGTGCCAAAGGAATTAAATCATTACCTTCTGGTTCTTCAATACTTCTGGCAAAGGCATAATTAAAATCACCATTTAGAAAAAACCAATTATTCAATTGATAGCGAAATGAAAAGTCCAATCCTAGTCTTCTTGTCTGACCACTAGGTTCTACAACTCCTTCATCTCCTACATAAACAAACTCTTGATCTAACTTTAAATACCATAGACTAAAATCTGTCAATAAGCGAGGAAGCGGCTTAAGTATGGTTCCCAAATCTACACCGTATGCAGCAGGGATGATCGACTGATTTGGTCTATCTCCAAGAATCACTCGAGTATCATTGGAATGAAAACCAATCCCCGTTTTCAGATACAATTGTACTTGATTATTCAAGTTATAAATGATATTGAATTTAGGACTTACAAAAAATTTAGACTGCGACTGGTTATTATAAAGCGTATCCAAAGCATCTAAATAATTAAACTTAAAATAGTCAACTCGTACAGATGGTTGAAAAAGGATATCTCCTAAATCTAATTCTGTACTTGCAAAAGCATATAAGTTTTTTTCATCCACATCTCCAAATTGAAATCGTTCTAAAACCGTTTTACGATTAAGCGTGCGCGATAATTCATTGTCCTCAATTCGATCTGCCCTTAATCCAACTCCAAATCGAAAAGATAGATCGGTGTTTTTGTAAAAAGTATTGTGGTTCCAACTACTTTCGAAGCCTAATGTTCGACGTTTTTCTTGTTGCCGAATTTGATCACCGTTGATAGGATCATTAAGGAAAAAAGTAAAGTTGGAAAATAAAGTAAAGTCATACAGCGAATAGAAAAAATTACTTTTCACGAAAGTGTTATCATTGATCGGTTTCGTATGAGTCAACACTACATTGGTTCGTCCAGTCTCGCCGCCTTCAGTATCATCCACAGCACCGAACCTTGTTATAACTCCCTGATCAACAAGCCTTTGAGGGATTTGTCCAGAAGCATCCCATTTACTATAAAAATGAGAAGCTAAAATAGATAGACGACTATTGTCATTTAGCTCACCAGAATATTTTGCAAAGAAATTGCTTCTAATAAAATTTTGAGAAGAGTCAAATGGTCCGTCAGAAAGCATATATTCAGAAGCAAAATAAACATGATGTTTTTCGGTATCTAAAAGTTTCAATAAACCCGCAAACCTGGTCAAATTGAATCGTCCTACTTCCATACTGAATTGAGAAGATTTTATCTTGTCTTTGGTCTTAAACTCAACATAACCAGCAGTAGCAAAATTACCTTTATCCGCGTAATAGGGCCCTTTTCCAAAGTCAATTAAATCAATTGTTTCTGGGATAATAAAATGTAAATCTGCATAACCTTGACCATGTGC
>CAYTVR010000019.1:0-5792 GCA_964441245.1 uncultured Saprospiraceae bacterium
GGCAGCAAGCGCTTAAAGATCAAAAAGAAAATAACAAAACAAATTTTGATGATTACATTAAAAATGGTTTTAAGTCCTTGGCATTGGGGCTTCTTATTTTTGGAATAACTTTAGTGCTTATTTATAAATTTGAAGGATACAAGTTTTTATTTTTTGGACTCATCCTAGGTGGATTCAAAATTCTTCAAGGAATCATTGAATTGTCTGTGGGATTATATATTCGAGTCGCGCATGCGAAAAAATTTTAACCATAAAATAAACACTAACTTCTTTTCCCCATTTAGCTAAGTTTAGTGATAACAAAAATGTCGCAACAAAAAGCACCAAATCAATTAAATAAAAAGACTTTTGAAGCACTCTTCAAGACGCACTTTATCTATCTGAGTAATTTTGCTTTTCAATATGTTTCGGACATGGATACTGCGAAAGATATTACCCAAAAAATATTCGTCCACCTTTGGGAAAATCGAGAAAAAATGGACACTACAAAATCTATTCAATCATATCTTTTTACTGCCGTAAAAAACAGATGTCTAAATCATATTCGTGATCATAAAAAATATCGAAGTCGTATTTTAGATGTGGACATTCACGATGTTGAGTTAACCTACGAAAATGATTATTTAGCCGTAGAAGAATTACAAAATAAGATAGACAAAGCCATGCTCCAGTTACCTGAAAAGTGTCGAGAAGTTTTTGAATTGAGTCGATATCAAAATAAAAAATACAAAGAGATTGCGGAGATATTGAATATTTCTGTGAAGACTGTGGAAGCCCATATGTCTCGTGCATTAAAAAGTTTGCGAACAGATTTGCAAGACTATTTGCCACTTTTAATCATTATTGTAGAAATATTTCACTCCTTGACCTAGGGTAAATAAATATTGAAGTGTAATAAAGGAAATAAGATTTTATATTTAAACAAAAATTCCATTTTGAAGATTTAGTTTTTGAATGAAAGAAAATCATAAAAATATTGATTACATCGAATTGTGCTCCAAATATTTGAGCCACAATGCCAATGAGTTGGAGATCCAACAATTGGAAAAATGGGTCTTGTCTTCACCGAAAAACAAAGAACAGTTTTTAAAACTCCAACGAACTTGGACGCTGAGTAATGTCAAAAAAACGAATCAAGAAATCGACTTAGAAAAAGAATGGAAAACTACTGAGGATCAACTATTTAATGCTTCAAAATTAGTTCCTTTAAAACCTAAGCTTGCTAATTCTTTCTTTTTAAAAATAGCCGCTGCTGCTGCCATTTTCTTAGGACTCTCTCTTTGGTTTTTTCAATCGGAAACAACACCAACAAAACTCATTGTCAAAAGTGAGGAAACCATAACAGAGCAGCAATTTGCCGATGGTACGAAAATCTCTTTAAATCAATTTTCTTTGGCTACTTATTTTGATCAAACAGATCAAACTAGACAAGTTGGATTAGAAGGAGATGCCTTTTTTGACGTCGCTAAAGATTCACTTCGGCCCTTTATCATTCATACGCAAGGAGTTGAAATTGAAGTTTTAGGAACTTCATTTTATGTGGACTCTAGAGCAGATCAAGCAACCGTTCAAGTCATTGTGGAGACCGGGACTGTAGAAATGAAAGTAGGACATGAAAAGGTAGTTTTGACAAAAGGTGAAATCGGTACTTTCGTAAAATCCAGTAGTGAATTATCAGAAAAAATAAACGAAGACAACAATTATTTAGCTTGGAAAAACAATCAATTGATTTTTGATAACACTCCTTTGGATCAAGTCATTTATGTATTGAACCGAACTTTTCACAGTCAAATTCAATTGGCTGCTGCTGGACTAAAATCATGTACCATCACTGCTACCTATGATGATAAATCTTTAGAAGCAGTCTTACGAATCATAGAGAAAACATTAACCCTAAATGCCAAAATAGATGGCGATAAAATTGTCATTTCCGGCGATCCTTGCGAATAAACTTCAGCGCAAAAAGAATGCTGGTATTATCCTTTTTTCGATCTTGCTTTTTCTTATTTTCCAAGCTACACCAAGCATTGGACAAGCCATTAACATACAACAGAAAAAAGTTCCTTTGGCTACCGTCCTAGCACAAATTACGGAACAATCAAAACTCAATTTTTCGTTTAGCCCCAAGATTGTTGACGCTCAAGAAATCATTTCTTTTAGCGTCAAAAATACTTCTCTAGAAGCCACATTAAACAAACTTTGTGATCAACTCAACATCGACTATTCCATACTTGATAAGCAAATTGTTTTACATCGAAAAAAGATAGGTCATAAAGAAAAAGAAAGCAAGGAAGTCTTTTCCATCAGCGGTTTTGTTCAAGATGCGACTTCAGGAGAAAGCCTTATCGGTGCCACCATTTCTGTTAAAGGAACCAATCTAGGCGTCAGTACCAATGGTTTTGGATTTTATGTTTTACAATTACCTGCGGGTGACTATACCCTCTTGTTTTCTTACGTTGGATTTGAAGTACAACGGATGATTTTGAATCTGGCCAACCATCAAAAACAAGATCTTTCCATGCAACCCACTAGCATGGATTTACCTAATGTGATTGTTGAAAGCAAGGAACTTTCTGCCATCCAAAGTAAACAAAAAGCGGGGATGGAATTGCTGCCGAAAGACCTAGATCAATTACCTCAATTTGGGGGTGAATCAGGTTTGGTTCGCGGCTTACAAGCCTTACCTGGAGTAAAAACACATAGCGATGGTTCGGCTTTCTTTTTTGTCAGAGGTGGTGCCAAAGATCAGAATTTGATTATCATGGATGATGCTCCCATTTATAATCCATCCCATCTCTTTGGTTTTTATTCATTAGTGGTTCCAGATTTCACCAAAAGTATTAGCGTTTTTAAAAGTGATATTCCTGTTCATTTGGGTGATCGATTGTCCTCAATTATTGATATCCGAACCAAAGATGGTAATCTCAAAAGGACCAACTTTAGCATGGCTTTCAATCCTTTGATTGTCCGACTGTCCTTAGAAGGGCCTTTAAAAAAAGATAAGAGTTCCTATTTTTTATCCTATCGAGGTTCTAATTTTAATTGGCTCTACAAAAAAAGATCCCCCAATCTAAATATAAGATTTGGCGATTTAAGCTTCAAATGGAACACTAGGATTAATAATAAAAATCGGCTGTATTATAGTTTTTTCATTGGAGACGATCGCTTCGAAAACAAAGAACCTAACCGAGGATTCAGTGGCTTAGGTTGGCGAAATGTAGCTTCCTCTCTTCGCTGGAATCATATTTTTGGAGACCGACTTTTTCTAAATACGACTCTCTATTCGGGAAATTATAATTATCGGATTTTCAATAATGAAGAGCGTTGGGAATCAAGTATCGGAAGAGGGAGTTTAAAATCAGATTTCACTTTTTACCATAAAGATAATCAGACCAGTCGTTTTGGTTTAGAGTTCAATAATTTTTCATTTAACCCTGGGATTGTCAATGGAGATGAATTCACCAGTTTGTTTCCCAAAATTCAAAACAACAAAGTTTCCCAATGGGTTTTATATCTCAATCGTAGTTTCAATTGGGCCGATAAATGGGATATGAATATTGGTTTTCGTTTTGCCGAATGGCAAAATGTAGGTCCTAACACTTATTTTACATTTAATGAAAATTATGAGATGGTGGATTCTGTCAATGCTCCCAGTGGAGTCTATCATCGCTATCGACATATTGATCCAAGATTGAGTTTACAATATCAAATCGATACGACGTCTTCCTTTAAATTCAATGCTGGAATTTATCATCAAAACATTCAACTGATCTCAAATTCTGTATCTCCTTTCACGGCTATGGAAGTTTGGTTACCCAGCAGTCCGAATATTAAACCTCAAAAAGCCTATCAAGGTGCCTTGAGTTATTTAAAATTATTTCCCCGTAAGGGAATAGAAGCAAAAGCCGAACTTTATTATAATAAAATGGATAATCAAATCGATTATAAAGATCATGCAAATACATTGTTAAATCCATTGCTTGAAGGAGAACTTCGTTTCGGAAAAATGCAATCCTATGGTTTAGAATTC
The DNA here is from genome assembly GCA_964441245.1 of uncultured Saprospiraceae bacterium. GTDB lineage: Bacteria > Bacteroidota > Bacteroidia > Chitinophagales > Saprospiraceae > JALZUU01. The sequence goes on from CAYTVR010000019.1 coordinate 4,031, forward strand.
ATGTTCAAAAAGAAAGTAGGAAGATTGAACGGTTGGTTCTCTTATACCTATTCCAGAACTCAAAGACAGACCCCAGCAATCAATGATGGAAAAACGTATTCTGCATTTCAAGACCGTCCTCATGATTTTTCACTCTTTCTAAATTATGCTTTAAAAAGAAGAGTTTTATTTTCAGCCTATGCCACTTGGTATTCTGGTTCTGCCTTTTCATCGCCAACTGGTTTTTATCGTTTCAATGATCGAACGGTTCCCATTTATGGTAAAAAACACAATGATCGCTTACCTAATTATTCTAGATTAGATATTGCCTTTAAGTTTATCCTAACTAAAGATCCTAAAAGTCGATTTCAACATGATTTGAGTTTTTCGATTTACAATTTTTTGGCACATAAAAATATTGTAGCAGTTAACTTTAATCAAATCGCTAATGGAGAGGACAACCCAATTATTAATGCCAATTTGTTGGGAGAAGAAAGTTTAATTGCTACTCAAGCTGATCTAGTTCGTTTTTTTCCTTCTTTAACCTATACTTTTAAATTATGAAATCGATCACTCTATTATTCTATTTCTCACTGGTCACCTTGCTATTCCTTTCTGCTTGCGTAGAAGAAACAGACTGGGAATATCAGCCAGAAGAAAATGGACAATTGGTGGTTGAATCTATCTTGACCAATGAAACAATCATTCAAAGCGTTCAATTATCTAATTCCTTTGACGACATAAATGGAACTCCTTCCCCTGTCTCAAATGCCAAGGTTATATTGAGTAATGGTCAAAACGAATTTACTTTTTTAGAATCATCTAGTGTCCCTGGAAAATATATAAGTAGCCAAGCGATCGCCGCTCAAATGAATAGCTCCTATTTCTTACAAATTGAATCCAACGACCAATTGTATACTGCTCAAAGTCAAATGGTCCATATCTTACCCTATTCCCCAATCACGATTGATACGATAGGAGAAAGTAATTTTCGAAGGCTTAGTAATATCCCCAATTTATATTCAACTATCGAGCAAGCCATGTTTATTGTAGATATCGATTGGTCACATTTGACAGATAGTTTACCCAATCAGGCCAAGCAAGTTTTTTATACCTTCACTAGCATCGACGTCAACGAAATATTTAGACCCAACCAAACTGAGGTTAAGTTTCCTAGAGGAAGCATCGTTATTACGAAAAAATATAGCTTGAATAATGAATTTGCTAATTACCTCCGAGCTTTGGTTATGGAAACGGAATGGCAAGGAGGCATTCTTGACGAAAATTCCGCTAGTTTACCTACCAATATCGATAATGGAGCCATTGGCTTTTTTAGTGTCTGTTCCGTCCTTTCTGATACCATTATCGCCCAATAATCCTCATCTAAATTTATTTGGATCAACAATAGACCAACTCAAATTGGTCCACCTATTTCCTCCTATATTCTCCTTACCAAGTCAGAAATTTATTTTTTTTTCAAAAAAATAAAAAAAGACTAAGGGTCAATCCAAAACCTGGTGTATTAAAGGCGTATTCATCAATATTCATTTAATATGGAACAGAGGAAATTAAAATAACAACCTCTATCCTATTCTCAAAATAAACTATTATGAAAAATCTAAGATTAATTTTTATTTTATTGGTCAGTCTTTCCATCCTTCAATCTTGTACCAAAGAAGATCTCAATCCTGCCCAAGAAGTTGCTCCACAATTGTTGCCACCCCTGAGGGTTACATAAGCATAATCCCCATGAACAACTACTGGATCACATGCAGTTGCATGA
>CAYTVR010000019.1:5802-51360 GCA_964441245.1 uncultured Saprospiraceae bacterium
CCACAATTACCTCCAGCAGAATCTTTTGTCATGGCTTATGAAGGTTATCAACAAACTGACATCGATCAACTTCCACAAACGAATTCAGGAGATAACACATCGTATCACAATTGGTTTTACAGTGCATCAAATGTTGTGGTCTGGAATATTGTGCTAACTGTTAATTTAGTCGTTCCTGTTGCCTCCTTTCGTGAAGCTTTTAATCATCAAGGTACTTTTCAAGGAGATGCAACTTGGCTTTGGGCTTATAATTTTACGGGAGATCTCGGTCAAACATTTCGAGCAAAATTATATGGTAAGGTCATTGGTAATGGAACAGTAAAGTGGGATATGTATATTTCAAAAGTTGGTGGATTTACAGATGTACATTGGTATACAGGTATAACTTCGAATAACGGTAATGTTGCCAATTGGACCTTAAATCATAGACCAAACAATCCAGAAACATTTCTACAAATTGATTATGAAAAAAATAGCACTGGATTGGGCATCATTCGATATACGAATATAATTCCGAATCATTCTGGGAACGGCGATTATATTGAACATCGTAGAGGAATTGGTGCAGCTGAAAACTTCGACAGAGCTTATGATATTTTCAAAGTAGAAAATGATAATTTATTAGAGATCAACTGGGATGATAGTAATGAAAATGGCCGAGTAAAAGATGCCCTAAAGTATGGCGATAATGAATGGCATTGTTGGAATCAGGCCTTACAAGATTCAGATTGTTAAAATCTATTTTAAAAAATAGTTGTTAGTTCAAAATAAAATTAAGGCGTGTTGACTTTTGGTTGAATAACCATTTCAATTTACAAATTAAGCTCTGGTTCATCCACCCTTTCTACCAAAAGGCAATGCTAATTAGTTGAATTAATTAGCAAAATATAGATCCTATTTCGACTAGCTCGGGATAGGGTCTTTTATTCTATTCCGATGTTCTTACTTCATAATAATTTATAAAAACGAAATTTGTTTAATTCGATCTAAAAGCGCTTCTTTTTTCCGGAAGGAAACGGCAATGTGAATATCGTTTTTTAATACCAAAACGGATTCTATTTTATCATACCTAGTGATATGAGTGAGATTAGCTAAAAAAGAATGATGTGTCCTAAAAAACCCAGCACTTAGTAATAGCGCTTCATACGTTTTTAGATTTTTAGATGAAAGTATGACTTGTCCATCATTTAAAAACAATTTGGTATATGCGCCATCAGCTTCAAGATAGAGAATATTTTTTGCGAGGGCAATCATTATTACTGTATCATCAATTAGCAGATCATTTTTTTGACAACTTTTAGTTCATTGTATTGTTATCGCTTAAAGTAACAAAATGAATTTACTATATTTTAGCTTGTATTTGATTGGCTATTTCGTGCTACACAGTTTTTTGGCCAATCAAAAAATAAAGACTTTTTTGATCGACCGAGTCATTTCCAATCGATACTATCGTTTGCTTTATAATTTTTTGGCCATTGGATTATTGATTCCAATTGCCTTTCTTTATCGACAGATTCATTCTCAATTACTATTTGATATACCTTCACTAAAAGGGCTAGGAAGGATCCTTTTAGGAATTGGAAGCATCTTATTATTTTTTGCTTTAAGACAATATAACCTCTCCGAATTTGCTGGTACACAACAATTAAAACAAAAAGCTAAAGAAAAAACAGCACCGCTTAAAACATCTGGGTTTAATGCTGTGGTGAGGCATCCATTGTACTTTGCTAGTTTATTAATTCTTTGGGGATTCTTTCTATCTCGACCGACAGACTTGTCATTAAGCATCTCTTTGATTTCAACGAGTTATCTTTATTTTGGAACAAAGTTAGAAGAAGAAAAATTAGTGGAAGAGTTTAAAGAGGAGTATAAAATCTATCAAACAAAAGTGCCAATGTTATTGCCTTGGAAAGGATTGGGAAGAAAGTAAAAAAGGAATTAGTCAATCATGATCGTATTTTGGTCGTAGTTATAAGCAGCAAAATTTCCTAATCCATTTTCAATATTATTAAAAAGAATAACTGGTTTTGCTAAAATACTATCTTGTTGTTGAGTTTGAAGAGAAAGAGAGGAATGATAGTCAAAATAATTTTCAGAAACCGTTCTCAATTCAGCCACCAATTCTTGATGCAAATCTGGAAATAAAAGCAATCTAGTTCGAATATTCAATTTAGTCGTTCCTATAAGTAGATCCTCACCTTTAATCAAAACACCGCTTCCAAAGTGGGCTAAATATTTTGGTGCATTTCCTACTATAGTAAAATCTAGTGGATACAAATTCATGTCTTCTTCTGCCGAAGGGACTTTAAGTATTTCCGTCAGCAATAAATGATAGTGAGCTTCGGGATCTATATGATCAAACCTTAATCCTAAATCTAATTGACTAGAGCTTTCATTAAAGTTAAGTTTTGAGAAAGCACTAATTGAAACGGCTGTTTGAGGAATGGCATCAAAAGAAGTCAATGTTTTATATTCAGGAACATTGACTCGAACTTCATGTGTTCCACTTCTTTTACGAATAGGTTCTTGTCCTCTGTAATACAACAATTGTTTTCGATTGCTATTACCTACCTCTTCACGAGTTAAGACCAATTCTTCTATAATTTGCCCATCTTGAAGGATTTGCACTTCTGCATCTAGAACATAAGAAGATTCCTCACTAGTACCATTGGATAATATTCCTTTACTTTTAGAAACCACCACTTCGAAAGGGCCGTCTGGCGCGAATTCCGAAATAACTACAATCTTTTCTTCTTCTTGTTTCAAATCCAAATCAACAGGCTCTTCACAACCAAATGTGAATAGCAATACTACCCAAATGAATATGAAAAACTTCCGAAACATTTTTTAAAACTTTATCTTGTAGTTTAAATACGGCATTATAGGAACCAATGTTGCCCTTAATACAGTTGACTCTGAAGGCTTATCAGGATTCCTTCCGACCCTGTAATATAAGGGATTTTTTCGATTATATACATTATAAACACCAAAGCTAATGGTTTGATGTATCTTTTTAGGGTAAAATTGATACTTAAATTCAATATCCAATCTATGATTTGAGGGTAATCGGAAGGAATTTCGTTCATCAAAAACGAGTGCGGGGATTGGATTGACAATATATGAAGAAGGGATAAAGTAACTATATTCTTGTGTAGGTAAAGTGGTCGCAAGACCTGTGCCAAAAGTCCAATTTGCTGAAAATTGCCAATTTTCATTAAAATGATGGATCAAATAGGAATTGATAGCATGCCTTCTATCATAGGTAAATGGAAATGGATTTCCCAAATTAAGATCATCAAATCGTCTATCAGATTTGGCAAGCGTATATGAAAACATGCCAATGGTTTTTCCTGAGCGTTTCTCAATTGAAAACTCAAGACCTTTTGATACACCGGTTCCGACCACAACATTATTTTCCCAGTTTTCTGAATTGAGATCTATTAAGGAGCCAAAAGATTGAAATTCAATGATATTTTTCATCTCTTTATAATATCCTTCTAGTTTAAGCCCCCAATGATTATCCGTCTTGAATCCAAATCCTAAGCTTCCTTGAATTGCCGTCTGCGGCCGAATTTTTTTAGTGGATGGAACCCATAAATCAGTTGGCAAACCTAATCCCGTAGTCGTTAATAAATGAAGATTTTGTTGCATGGTCGAAAAAGAAGCATGCACCTCTCCTCGCTTACCTAAAAGTTGCGAAATATGAAAACGTGGTTCAATAGAGAAATAAGATTGATCTTGCGTAACATAAGCCGCACTACGTATTCCGGCATTAATTTTTAAACTTGAGTTCAACTTCCATTCATCTTCAAAGTATAAAAAATACTCCATGCCTTTGATTGTTTCATTATCAATCGTATCAAAAAACATATCTTCTCCTTGTAAAAAATCAGGAATGAACAATGAAAAGCTCGCATCAGAATTGGCCACACCCGGTGTAAAATACTGATCCTTTACTCCTCCTCCAAAATGTAAGGTATGATGATCAGACACCAAGAAATCAAAATCAGTTTTCAAACCAAGATCTTTTATTTCCGAACTAAAGTAAGTGTATTGTAATACAGCCAGTGTGGAATTGTCTGTTACTAAGGTATCAAAATGATTGAAAACACCTGTTGACAGACTTTTATATTCACTAAAGGTCAAACTGGTGTTGACAAATAATCGTTCTCCAAATAAATGATTCCAACGCAAAGCAGCGGCAGTGTTTCCAAATTTTAAATCTTGTTGTGTATCATCTTCATTTTTAAAATTTCCATTAGTGTATAAAATATTTCCTTCATCGTGATAAGCATCTCTTCCTTTATAAAAACTTAAATAGACTTTGTCCTTATCGGAAAAAGAATAATTTAATTTTGCACTGACATCATAAAATTTATAGCTTGAAAACCCCATTTGATTCCTTCTTTCTTTTTGCTTTCGCGAAATCTTTTCCACGAAAAAAATCAAGGGAGATGTTCTTGCTGTTAGTAAAATGGAACTCTTGTTTTTGACTAAAGGTCCTTCTACCGATAAACCAACAGAACTTAATCCTGCACTTAATTCTCCACCCCACTTTTTCAAATTACCATCTTTAGTTCGGATATCTAAAACAGAAGATAATCGACCACCATACCTAGGAGAAAATTGCCCTTTTAATAATCGAGATTCTTTAATGGCAGATGCATTAAATACGGATAAGACGCCCAACATGTGAACTGGATTATAGATGGTTACATCGTCCAATAAAATTAAATTTTGATCGACACTTCCTCCTCTTACATTCAAACCACCGACACCATCGGCTCCAGTCGTTACGCCAGGAAGTAAGGTTGAATAGCGGATTACATCATTTTCACCTCCTAAGCCCGGAAGAGAAATTAAATCATATAAAGATAATTTATTGGTAAAAACAGAAGTGGCTGAGACTGTTGAATCTTGTGCGGTGACAATCACTTCTTTCAAAGTCAAGGAAGGTTTCAATTCGACATTCCAAGTAATTGATTTATCTAAAACAATGGTCTTATTAAACTTCTCATAGCCCAAATAAGAAAAGCTCAACTGAGTTTTCCCCTCAGGTAATTTGATACTAAAAAAACCATAATTATTGGTCGTTGTCCCCATACCCGATTTTAGTGCGTAGACACTGGCACCTATCAATCTTTCTCCTGAATCTATATCTTCAATGTATCCATGAATGATATATTTCTTTTTGGGTACTGCTTTTAGGTAAAAAACAATTTGTCCCCCAATCACTTTATATTCCACTTTTGGAGTATCCTTAATAATCAAATCAATGGTCTGGCGAAGCGTTTTTTTTGAACCTTCAAATTGAACACTTGAATTTCGAGGAAAAATATCATTGCTAAAAGCTAAATTAATATTGACTTCTTCTCCGAGTCGATATAAGGTTTTCTCTATAGATTCTCCATTAGGTTTAAAAATGATGGTCTTGTCTAGCAATGGTTGCGAAAGCACCACTGACGAACAAAAAAACAACAAGAAAACTATTTTGAAGAATCGCATTTAGTTTGACTCTTTATGAAGTTGTTTTAAAATGTCTGCTTGTTCGAAAAAATCAGATTTAAGGTTCTCTAGAAGCTCATTTTAAAGTGCAACCTTCTGGTTGAACGAGAAAATAGCTGAATAGAGGTTCTCTAAGCTGAGTTTTGCAGCTAAGTAAGGTATTTTAAAACAACTTCCATATTTAAAATATCTGTTAATTTATAATATACGGAACTTTATAGGGAGGCTGGGTCAAAATAAAGTCATAAGATAAGTTTTTTTCGAGAATAATTTTGTCTTTCAATAAATGAAGAGAATGGTTTCGTAAAGACCACTTCAATTAGGTTAACGACTTTTCCTAAACAAAAAAAGGGAACAGAATGTAACGAAGCTAAGTTATTAGCTTTCTTACATTCTGTTCCCCATTTAGGCATATTGAATGCCCTAATATTCTATTTGCATTCGCCACCAGCTAGAATATAGCTTGCTTCAGCAGTTTGTTTAATTCTAAGATTTAAAGCCACCGTGATCGCTTCTAAGACGTTGGCTACCTCATCTGTTTTAAATGATCCAGTATAAGTTCTACATTTCAATATATCAGTGTTGGTCAAACTAACTTTGACATCATAATGCTTTTCTAAAGCTGGAATAACTTCTTTAAGCAATTGATTTCTAAACACCAATTGTCCACTATGCCAAGACCAGTCATTAGCGGACTCATCCGTATCCTTGTTAAACCTCTGATTTTCAAAATCATACCTTACTTTTTCATTGGCCGTAAGGTCCCAATTCTGTTGACTATTGTTAGGCTCGAATCGAACCTTACCGGATCTTACAGAAACCGTGGTTTCTTTTTCGTCTAAGTATGATCTGACGTTGAATGAAGTTCCTAATACCGTAACTTTCGAGGAGCTTGTTTTAATTATAAAAGGATGAGCAGCATCTTTTGCAACTTCGAAAAATGCTTCCCCTTTTAAGTTAACTACACGTTCATTTCCAAATTGATCAGGATAAGAAAGCTCAGAATTTTCATTTAAAAATACCTTTGTTCCATCATTCAATTCAATAACAGATTTTTCTCCTTCTATGGTCGCTAATTGTACCATAGTAGTAGCTGTCTGTGGGGCAGAATTGAACCAATATAAACCAAAGATCAATAGAATTGCTGCCGCAGCAACATATTTCCATAGGCTAAGTCGATTAGGGCGCATTTGAATGCGCTTGGCTCCTTTATCTTCTTGTATACGATTTTTTAGTCGACTTAATCCCTTGTCAACATCAGGTTCGTAATCATTTTTTTTACTTTGGCTTAAACGCCAAACCAATTTAGTTTTATCCACAATATCTTGATTTTCAGTCGATTCTACAATCCATTGATTCAATAATAGTTGTTCTTCTGAAGTAGTTACTTCTAAAAGATCTTTATGAATAAGGCTGATTGCGTCTTCAAGTTTCATTCTTAGTAAAATTCTAAAAATCCCTTTTTACAAGGTTTCTATCTTATAGACACTCTTTTCTAATTTCCCCCCTATGCTAAAGTAAAAAAGAAAGGACGGAAAGATTAAATTGTCGTCTAGTAGCAAATCATACAGGTCTGTCAAAATTTCGTAATGAAATTTGCGATCAAATTGATCCTTAATATCAAAAAACTAAAAGAATCAATTAAATATATGGAATTTAGGTTTTCTTTTACGAATTGGCAATCATTTTATACCATAAATGGAAACTATCTAACATTATTAACAAAAAACTAGGCTTATCTTAATTCCGACCGAAGGTATTTCAAGGCTTTGGAGATTTGATTTTCAACCGTTTTGATAGAAATTTCTAATTTATTTGCTATTTCCTGATAAGACATCTCTTCAAAACGACTTAAACAAAAAACAATCCGACATCGCTCTGGCAAGCGATCTATCGCAGCATGGATGACTTTTTCCATTTCGGATTCTTCCATCATTTCTTGGGCACTCGCTCGCTTACTCGCTGTTTCAGGGAATTTTTCATGGTCATCAAACTTCATTTTTTTATCTCTAATGTAGTTCAATGCTTTATTGATCACCGCCCGTTTCAAATAAGCCTTTACAGAAGTATTGATATTTAATCGGTCTCGCTTTTTCCATAATTCAAAAAATACATCTTGGGCTAAATCTTCCACTAAATTGCCATCAGGGATTATTCGGTAGGCAGATTTACAGACATAACTATAATGTCTGCGAAACAATAGATCAATGGCTTCTTCTTTATTTTCTTTTAGAAGATCCAATAAATCCTGATCTTTATAATTAGTGGGTGCGGGCATTTTGAGTAAAAGTTACCAGTATGGTAAGGTGATTAATTTAATTTTTGATAATCAAAAAGAGGCCCTAAACAGCAACTTTAGCTTTTATATGTGGATGTGGATCATAATCAATCAATTTAAAATCTTCAAATTCAAAATCAAAAATAGATTTTACCTTAGGATTGATCAACATTTTTGGCAAAGGTCGCGGTTCTCGATCCAATTGCAATTCTGTTTGTTCAATATGATTGAGGTAGATGTGTGTATCCCCAAAGGTATGAACAAACTCTCCAGGTTTTAAATCACAAACCTGAGCAATCATCATCGTTAATAAGGCATAAGAGGCAATATTGAAAGGTACGCCTAAAAAGCAATCTGCGGATCGTTGATATAATTGACAAGATAGTTTTCCATTTGCCACATAAAACTGAAATAGACAATGACAAGGCGTCAGCGCCATGTCCGAAAGTTCACCAACATTCCAAGCATTGACCAACATTCTTCTTGAATTTGGGTTATTCTTGATCGTATCAATCAACTGAGTAATTTGATCAATCGTTTCGCCATCTCTGGTTTCCCAACTCCTCCATTGTTTACCATAAACTGGACCTAGATCGCCATCTTCTCTTGCCCATTCATTCCAAATCCGAACGCCATTGTCTTGAAGGTATTTGACGTTGGTATCTCCTTTCAAAAACCACAACAATTCATAAATAATAGACTTTAAATGAAGCTTTTTAGTGGTCACCATAGGAAATCCTTCCGCCAAATCAAACCGCATTTGATACCCAAAAACACTTAGAGTCCCTGTGCCCGTTCGATCCATTTTCTCGGTTCCTTCGTTTAAAACATGTTCTAATAAATTTAAATATTGACGCATTGTAAAAGATTTCTATATTTGGTGAATTTTTTGCAGTCTCAAATATAATTATGAGAAAATCAATAACCGTTTATTTATTATAATCTTAACTTGAAATTAAATTTAAGTTAAACTTAGATTATTTTTACGATTGCAAATCTAATAGAAATTATGTTTGTTATAAAATAAGTCAACAATTAAATAATCTAAAGCAAATATTCGTTACTTCTGTATTCAAGATCATTTCTCTGTAAATTACAAATATGAAAACTAAGTTTACGCTGATACTACTTTTCTTATCTATGTGTTTTTCTACATGTAGCTTAGCGCAAATGGTTGATTTTGAGAAAGGTAACCAATGGGAATTCAAAAAAAACACGAGGGGAATTAAAATTTATACTAGAGATGCTCCAAGTAGTAGCAGTGGTCTAAAAGAATTGAAATTCACCATGGAAATTGAAACGACCTTAAAAAATATCGCTGCAGTTTTATTAGATGTTGCCAATTACCAGAATTGGGTTTACAAATGTACCGTTTCCAAAAAAATAGAAAAAGCGGAAAACTTAAATAGCTACGACTATTATGTTGCTGACTTTCCCTGGCCAATTAGTGATCGTGATTTATACTCTTATACGACGATGATTCAAAATCCTATCACTAAGGTCGTTCAAGCACAAACCGTCAGTAGGCCTACATTAAGACCAAAAATAGAGGACCTTGTTAGAGTTATCAATCACAAAAATCAATGGATTATTCGGCCACTCAATTCAAACAAAGTTGAAGTGACCTATTATTTAAGTTCTGATCCTGCGGGAAATATTCCTGTTTGGTTGGTCAACTTGGTAATTGATCAAGGCCCAGTAAAATCTATGAAAAAATTTGTAAAACTTTTGGACTTGGATAAATACAAAAACGCTGAAGTCAAGGCTATTGAAAACTATTAGCCTTTAGTCATTTTGGTTGATTACATCTTGAATATCAAAACAGCTAAAGGCTAATCTCTTTCAATACATCAAATTCTAATTGGCCAATGCTTTCCTAAAAACATCTTCTGAATTCATCACCATTTCTTGGCTTTCCATCTCAAACACAAAAGAAGGCAATGCTTCTTTTTTCAATTCAGCCAATTGAATAGCAGCATATTTTTTAGCCGGATAAACGGCTAGTTTATTCCCAGGCAATAAGGTAAACAAACGTGCCCCATCATCTTCAACAAAATTAATGCGAGTTGTCGCGTCATTCGGAAATCGAATAATCGTTTTATTATCTCCACTGATATAAACGGTTTCTAATTCATGAAGCATGGTATTAATTTCTTGATCATATCGGAAGTCAACCATCAAGGGAACACTGTCTTCTTCTTTCCAAAATTTATCCCAATTGTAAATACCAAAATTCGCTACTTCAAAAGATCTAAACGTTTTGGCCATCAGTTGCAATCGAGCTTCTTCCTCGGCAATTTTGGCCATAGCCGTTTGGTAATTATTGATCCAATATTCCGGACTAAATGCAAATAGATCTTTCAGTTGCATCACCGCCTCTAGCTCTGTTGTAAAGATTTGTGTACTGTCTTGCGACTGAATCGTCAAACGATATCTTCTACCTTTGATTTTCTCCAATTGACCTCTTTTCTTTTTAGTCCATTCTGGAAAATATTTCTTTCGACGATGTTTCCAAACCATAAGTGCGGCAGGCACTTGTTTTCCTTTAAATTCAATTCGATCGTATACTTCAATATCTCCCCAAGCTAAACCATATTTTTTCATTTTAGATTGGATCAATTCATCGTTGACATTTTTCAAATTATCCTTGTAAAAAACATCTAAAATTATTTCATAATTGAGTGCAAAATATTTACGATTCAATGGAAATCTCAAACCCGGTCTTTTCCGATTAATTGCTCGAATTAGTTTTTTACGCTCTAAATTTTCTTCTGGTTTATCAGTACCTAAATTAGCCCATTCTTTTGCTTTTTCATCTAAAAAGTAGAAATCATAATCTTCCCCATCTTCCGAAGAAGCCATTTTGACACAGGCAGGACTTTCCTTTTTCAAAAAGACCGTCTTTCCCTTTTGATGTGCTTTCATTTCAAAAGATCCTGCAGTTTGAAAATGTTTTTTTACTCCATTGACATTCATCGACATGGGAATACCTGCCAAATAAATTTTTGCGGCATCCTGAAATTCTCGGTATTGAATCGTGGCCATTCCTTTAATTAATTTTTCATTTTCATCGATCAATGCATTCGCGGGTATGTGAATCTCTGTTCCATTTTCAAAAGTATGCACCAATCCATCTTCAGCTTCAAAATTTAGACTTGAAAAAGTTGGATTTAATGCTGGAATAGGTGCTTGGACTATTGAGGGTTCTTCTTTTTTCCTTTGGCAGGAAAATAAAAACAAACAAGACAAAGCAGTAGCAATACTGAATTTAATAGCAGTTGAATTAAGCATGGTTCTAACGTGTTTTACAAGAATTGAAAAATAAAAAAGTAAATTTTCAAACCATACTTTAAGAAAATTTTTTGGTACTAAATTGAAGGAGGAAAGATTGATAAAAATGAGTCGCTAGGCTACCGTAGGCCATTTGTTCAAATCTAAATTTCCTTCCGTAAGGAAATGCTTCGATCGATTGCCATTGCTTAATTTCTTCTATTGTTTTCTCAAAGCCCAAATTATATGCTGTAGCATAAAAATGAATTTTATCTGTAATCGAATTAAAAGTCAAACCATCAAAACAATGCGCTGAAACTAGATGAAAAAGACAAGCATAATGTAATTGCCATTGAAAGTTTTTTAATCGTTCAATACGTTCTTTTCTTATTTCTTTTTCTTCATTCGAAGTATACTTAAAATGATCAAAATCAATCGAATGCTTAGACGATAATTCAACTAGGTGTTCTTCTAGTTTTTCTGCAAAAGAAGGCTTCATTTGAAAATATCCAATAGAAAAATCTGCTTGCTCCGCACCAAAATCTACGTACCATTTTTCAAGCATTTTGGTTTCTATAAAATTCTGAAACATACGATACCGCATTAATTCTGGAGCAATCACCGCTAATACTTCAGCTGTCTTTAATCCATTATAATGTCCAATCACTTGATCAACAATCTCTTTTTGATTTTTCAAAAAAGCAATACCATCTGCTTGTTCTTCAGAAAACAGATGAGTGGGAGTCGCCGAAATATTTATACAAAAAAATAAGAAAAGGAATATTCGTTTTTTCATTTTGGTTAAATCCTGCACTCTATTTTAAAGCGCTGGTATATAAACCTATATTTAAAAAATATTATTGCCTTTTTGAAAAAAAATAACAAAGTAGATTTTTTAACTATATTAGCATATTGGATGAGGAAAGAAATATTTTCTGTAAAGAAATTCTTCAACAAAGTATTTTCTCTTTTCACTTCAATAGAGTAGACATTCCTTAAAAAATAGTTTTCAACCGAAATATGAAAAAGCACAACCTCAACGAAATTCTTTTTCAAATAGGAGAACAAAGAGATCAATATTTCAATGCTGTTTCTCCACCAATTATTCAAAGTAGTAATTTTGCTTTCCCCAACTTAACGGCGTTCAGAACCGCTTTTCAAGATGAATTAGAAAGTGCTATTTACACTCGCGGGAATAATCCAACTGTTGCTATTTTAAGACAAAAAGTAGCCGCTTTAGAAGCTGCCGAAGATGCTTTAATTTTTGGAAGTGGAGCCGGCGCCATCTCGGCAGCCGTTATTGGAAATGTAAAAGCAGGTGATCATATTATTTGTGTTCAATCACCTTATTCATGGACCCATAAATTACTCACCCATTTTCTACAACGCTTTGGTGTCACGCATACATTTGTTGACGGTAAAGATTTAACTGCTATTGAATCTGCGATACAAGCTAATACCACTTTACTCTTTTTAGAAAGTCCGAATTCAATTACTTTTGAACTACAAGATTTAGCAGCTTGCGCCAAAATAGCCAAAAAACATCAACTCGTAACCGTCATTGACAATAGCTATTGCTCCCCTATTTTTCAACAACCTATTCTATTAGGAATCGACATAGTGGTACATTCTGGCACAAAATACCTCAATGGTCACAGTGATGTAGTCGTTGGTGTACTATGCGCCACCAAAAAAATGGTCAAGAAAATTTTTGAATCAGAGTATATGACTTTGGGCGGAATTATCTCACCCAATGATGCCAACCTAGTGATTCGAGGACTTCGAACTTTAGAATTGCGCATGCAAAAGAGTAATGATTCTTGTCAAAAAATTGCTACTTTTTTAGAAAATCATCCTAAAGTTGAAAAAGTGATTTATCCTTTTTCTCCAACTTTTCCTCAACTGGAATTGGCCAAAAAGCAAATGACTGGGACAGGCGGATTATTTTCTATTTATTTAAAAACAAATCAATTGGAAAAAGCGGAAGCATTTTTTCATCGTTTAAAACGATTTTTGTTGGCCGTCTCTTGGGGTGGACATGAATCATTGGTCTTACCTTTTTGCGCTTTCTATAATATTCCTGGAAGAGAAACACCTACGATTCCTTTCAATTTGGTGAGGATATATATAGGTCTGGAAGATCCGGATTGGTTAATTGAAGACTTGGAGCAAGCTTTGGAAATTGTTTAGAGACCTTCAACTATTCATCCAAAATAAGGTCATTACAATAAAAAAATGTGATTAACTTCTGATGAGCTAATCACATTTCTCTTTATCTAATTGAAGTTATTTTAATCAAATCTTATAAACCAAAACCTTGGCTGTTGAAATTTTCTTTAATTAATCGATCTTCTCCTTTGTTAGTATTATTTTTCACTTCTACTTGTAATTCATTTTCAAATGGTGTCGGATCAGTAATCGGACTTTGATAATCCATATAATAAATACTATTCGACAATCTTTGAATATCTGCTTGAATTTCTAAAAACATATTCTCTAAAGAAGAAATGTCTTCTGCAATAAAATAGCGTTCTTCTTCATCAGCTAATACTTTCAAGGAAGTTTCATCTAAATCAGCTCCAGTCAAAGCAGCTACATATCGCTTTTTACCATCCAAAGCTCTGACTGCATCATTTAAGGTAATAGCCGGAGTCGCATTATGACGCCCATCCGTAAAGATGACCAAACTTCCATCAGTAATCGATTCTAAGGAATAGCTATCCGTCCAAAGATCAGATACATTGATGATCGCACCATACAAATTCGTAGAGTTGACTAAATCCGTTTCTGGAATAGAATTAATAGCAGCGATCAATTCACTAGGATTTGAGGTAAAATCCAATACCAACTTTGTAGATGCATCAAAAGTATAAATCGCAATCTCTTGAGTCGGCAATTTTTTATTGATCATAGCAATACAGGCAGACTTAATCTGTCCGACCATACCTTCGACGCTTCGTGTTAAATCCAGCAGCATCACCGTTTTCAAATGATAAGGCGTGGAATCTCTCGTGATTTTCAAGTCACCTTCTAGGTCAATTAATCCTCCATTTTCAAAAACCATTAAATCGTCTTTGGTTATCGAACCAACTCCCTTTCCTTCATAGTCAGAAGCTTGGAATAAAATTTTGACTAAACGATCTTTTGGTGTAACATCCACTTCAAAAGCTTCTAGTCGAAAATAGTTCTTTGGAGTTTCTTTGGGGTCAGAAGAATTGTCTTTACTGCAACTCGCCAAAAATACAATCAGCGAAAAACAGCATAATTTTTTTAGAAATGTAAGAGTATTCATAGATCTTTGGTTTAAATGAGGTTGTTTAAAATTCAAATGCTAGTTTTAAACAACTTCTGTGTAGTGAAAAAATGAAAATGCCTGATTTACACTTTTTATGAAGCTTATCCATTTTCAATCTACTTTAAACGCATAAGTATCGTGCCAAGTATTACGATTTTTAGTAATAACTTTTAATTAACAAAGATATTTTATTTTAAATATGTTAAGGCGAGGTTTTTTTAACCAAAAAAGTAAGAACAGCATAAAAAAAGTGAGTCATTCACAGGATTGGAATAACTCACTTTTTCTTAAGGAAAAATCAAAATTCGCGATATTATGATTTGATATACATCAATTCCTTAGCTGCTTTGATGATATTCGAAGGATTTGGCAAATAAGCATCCACTAAGGTAGAGGCATAAGGCAAATTCGTATCGGCTGCATTTAATCGAATAATTGGTGCATCTAAATAATCAAAAGCATGTTTTTGAACTTGATAAGTAACTTCTGCGGATACACCAGCAAAAGGCCAAGATTCATCGACTACAATTAAGCGATTGGTCTTTTTGACCGATTCTACAATGGTATCAATATCTAAAGGACGGATGGTTCTCAAATCAATGACTTCAGCAGATATTCCTTCTTTTTCCAATTCAGCCGCAGCATCCATCACTGTCAACATCATTTTATTAAAAGATACAATCGTTACATCTGAACCATATTTTCTTACTGCAGCTACTCCGATTGGTACAGTATATTCTCCTTCAGGAACTTCTCCCATGTGTCCGTACAAGACTTCTGATTCCATCATACAAACAGGATCATTATCTCGAATAGCAGATTTTAATAAACCTTTTGCATCATAAGGGTCTATGCAAGAAACCACTTTCAAGCCAGGGCAATTCGCCAACCAAGCTTCAAAAGTTTGAGAATGTTGCTGACCCAATTGTCCAGCAGATCCAGAAGGACCTCTAAAAACAATAGGGCAACTATATTGTCCTGCTGACTGAGACAAAGTCTTAGCCGCATTATTAACGATTTGATCGAAAGCAAGAACCGCAAAGTTCCAGGTCATAAATTCGACGATAGGTCGTAAACCATTCATGGCAGCGCCAACTCCAATACCTGCAAAACCTAATTCAGCAATTGGAGTATCGATGACTCTTCTTTCACCAAACTCAGCCAACATTCCTTTACTTACTTTGTAAGCACCATTGTATTCTGCAACCTCCTCTCCCATCAAAAATACATCATCATCTCTTCGCATTTCTTCCGACATTGCTTCTCTAAGAGCATCTCTAAGGGCAATTGTTCTAGCCATAATTATTTTGTATCTAAATTTATTAATATTTGAGTGCCAAAAGTAAAGCTAAATGCACAAACCACAAAGAATTCGCATGATAATTGTCTATTTCATTTGTGTATAATTATAAGGTTTTTTACTCCTTTCTTGATCGAAACTAAGCATTCTACTATCTTTGAGTCCTATTTAGGTAGCTTTCGCTAAATGAGTATAAAAAATTTCACCTCTAATTTTAGCTTCAAATTACAATCATTATGATAAACAAAATATTATTTCTAAGTATCACTCTTTTCCTTTTTGCCTGTGGAAATCCAGCAAACCATTCATCCAAATTAAGCACTCGAACGCCTGGGATAGCCACTATTAATGGTAAAATGACCACTCCAAATGGCAATACAATGGAATTATCTGCTAATGGTGAAAGCTCAAGAGTTTCAATAGAAAATGGATCATTCACCTTACCGAAAGATCTTACTGAAGCTGGATATTTTGATTTAAAAAACGGCAATCAGTCTACTCAAATCTTTCTTGTTCCTGGCTATAATTTAGGCGTTCAATCCTCAGGGAGAGGCTTTGCTAGAAATATTGCTTTTACTGGTGATGGTGCTAAAGAAAATACCTTTCTCAAATCTCGTTTGAAATTAGAAAAGGAAAATTTACCCGCTAGACAAAGCAATTATCAACTGCCAGAATCAGAATTTATCAATAAGATAGAAGGCTATAGAAAAGCCATGACTGAAAATTTGGATAACTATATTGCTGCCAACAAAGATTTAGATCCCGAATTTATAGCGCTCGAAAAACTACATATACAGTATGATTGTGCAACGGAATATTTTCAATATCCTCAATATAATTCCACTTATACCCAAGATAAAGATAAATCCCTAAGCCCTGAATTAATCGCTTTTCGTGATCAAATCAATCTAAGTGATGAGTTAGCTATTAAGCTAAAATCTTACCAACGCTATGTAATTTATGAAGCTTACAAAAGTGGAGATCAACTTTACCAAAAAACACCTGCTCTACAAGCTGATGAAAATGGTTCAACTTTAGCCATTTTACAAGTGGTCAACGAAAAATTCAATTCGGCAAAAGTCAAAGACTTCTTAAGTTTTAATATTCTAAATGACCATATCCGATATAGAAGTATCAATGATCTGAATCTATTGGTGGGAGATTTTGTAAATACCACACAAAACTCAACCTACAAACAGGTGATTCAAAGCCAAGTCAATCGATGGGCACCATTGAATAAAGGACAAGTCGCTCCTACTTTTGCTTATAGAGATATCAAAGGACAAAATATAGATTTAAAAGACTTAATTGGTAAAAATGTTTACATTGATATTTGGGCGACTTGGTGCGGTCCTTGTAAAAGAGAAATTCCTCACTTAGAAGCATTACAAGAACAATATAAAGAAAACTCAAACATCGTATTTGCTAGTGTTTCTATCGATAAAAATAAAGAAGCTTGGGAAAAAATGGTCAAGGAAAAAGACATGAAAGGCCTACAACTGTATGCTGAAAATGCCAACAATAGTAAAATATGTAGAGACTATATGGTTAGCGGAATTCCTCGTTTTCTACTCATAGATACCGAAGGAAAAATCATCAACGCTAAAGCGCCAAGACCTTCTTCCCCGGAGATAAAAACGATTTTGGCTAACTTGTCGAAAGGCTAGTTTCGTTTGTTGGTTGTTGGTTACTAGAAACAAAACTATAAGTAACCAACAACCAATTCCTACTTCACCCCACCGGGTAAAAATACTTCATTGACAACATCTTTGATGACGGGGGCATTGTCAAATTGAACCGTTCCGGTATCGTTTTTAAAAGTCCATAATTCAATTCCTTGCCATTGGTCGCCGCAATCATTTTCAAGTGTAGCACCGTCTAAGATTAGTTTCCCTTTCGGGTAAACAATTATTTTTCCTTTTTTGGGTAATGAAATGTTACAGGTGACGGTCAAGCTTGCGTTGTCTCTAATAACTATATGCCCTTCTAGATCTTTTGAAGAGTTCCATACGATATCATCATCAATGATAATGGTTCTTTCTTTTTTAAATTCACACCATACGGGTTCTAACAATTGTCTAATTTTCTTTCGTTTGGAGGTCATGGTGTAATGAGCGGTACCAATTTGACAAGGCGACCAAGCCGATTGTCTAGAGTTATAATCCATGACATTATTAGAGGCATATTTACACGATCCACTTTTCGTTCTGCCCCAGCAATTGCTATGTTCAGGCGTATCATCGCATCCATCATTGCCTCGCCAGGTATGTCGTAAACCTAAACAATGGCCAATCTCATGATGAATCAAGTTTGCGGAATTGTATAATCCAAGGACCGTTTTTTTGCCATTAGGCTTGTGAATGGTATCTGCAATAGAAGCTTGTAGTCCTTCTAGTTTGACCCATTGCCCAAATCCAACTCCTCTTAAAGCCGATTTGTAGGTTTTAGATTTCATACTATCTACATGCATGCCCATGACAAAAATATTGAGCACTTCCCCTTTTTGAATAGCGTATTTTTTGAATACCTTTTGATCAAAATTATTTTTTCCCTTCGCACCACCTGCTCCAATTACGTAATACAATTCATCATCATAGTGAAAGTATATACCATCATCCCCTCGAACATTTTTTTGCGGAGTCAACTTGTATTGATATCGAATCGGTAATGCTGGTGTATTATTATTGGCAGGCAATTCCATTTTAATGTTTCTTCTCCGTAGATTACCATTACAATTTCGTAGCACTTGTTTAATAAAAGGTCGACCTTTTTCTTCGTTAAAATTGCCTTTGCCTTCTTTATTCAACATGATATGAAAATTGACTCGAAGATAACGATATGGCGTATGATCCATCGTAGCAGAATCAGGAATATAATTCATCTTGTCGGTACAAGGATTAGTTGAATTATAACTTTTGGGTATATCTAAATTTCCGATAGATTGGATATCTGTCAGGTAATTTTTAGTCAAAGTAGGATTACAAGAATTGAGGAAAAAATAAAAAGATCCTAGAAGAATAATTCGATACATAGTTGAAGACTTATTTTTCGATGGTGACGAAATTTCTAATCACAAAATACAGCTCTATATGAGGAATTGATCAAATACTTATCAATTTTAGCCACTTATGACCATTCTTTGCTAACAATTTTGTGATCCAAAGCTTTGTGAAAACTAAAAATGGTTTAATTTTGGGACGTAAAACTAAACAACTTGTAACATGAAATTAAAATTTATTATATTATTAATTCCAGCGTTCATATTTGGATGCAAAACGGAAAATGCTAAGGAGCAAATTGGACAATTACAAAAAGAGCTGGCTACTAATGCAAGTCCTGAAAAAATGTCTCAATTGATGGAAAGCTATAAAAGTGCCTTAAGTAAAGGTGAAGCCGATGTCAATCAAATTGCTAATTATAGCTATGAACTAGCCCAATTACAAATCAAGCAAAATAAGTTTAAAGATGCTGCTAGTACTTTACAGAATGCTTTAAAAAATGGATTCGATGGTGCCAGTACCGATAAAAACATTCCTCTTTTAGCTTCACTATATGTCAATCAATTGCGCAGCCCAGAAACTATTGATAAGCACATTGCTGATTTTAGAGGATATTTTCCTGACTCAGATGCCACAAAAACTAAATTGACGCAGCTTATTGAAAGTACTAAAGCAAATATTTATAATGAACAAAGTCATCGAATTGATCCAGCTATTGCTTCCAGCTATGTTAGCCTTTGTGAATGGTATGGATTTTTATTTGCTAATGATCCTGTTGCTCCTTCCTATCTTTTTCAGGCTGGCGAAACAGCGCGTTCTATTCGGAACTTCCGTAAGGCATTAGATATTTATGATAGAATTTTGCTTCATTTTAAAAGTTTTGATAAAACACCACAAGCGCTGTTCTTAAAAGCTTTTACCTTGGATAATGATTTAAAACAATATGATAAAGCGAAGCAATTTTATGAAAGTTTTCTGACTCAATATCCTAAAGATGAATTTGCAGATGACACTCAGTTTCTATTAGAAAATTTAGGAAAATCTGATGATGAAATCATCAAAAAATTTGAAAAGTAGAAGAATTAGTTCAAAACATTTAAAATACAAAAGCCGGAAATTCAACTAGAGTTTCCGGCTTTTTTATTTTTCAATAATTTTATTCTATACAATATGTACCGCTTTTTTATCAAAGGGATTTAAGGCCGTACCTTTTACATCAGCCTCTGCTTCTACCCTATATTCGGAGTTCACTCCCCTGATCCATTTAGCGGTTTTTACAAGGCGACCGACTACAAAATTCGTTTCTTCAAGGTCATCCATCTCAGATTTGACTTTTGAAAATGGCAATTTAAAATCAATCTCTACCATTTCCGTGGCAGGCACTTCGAAAGTCTTGCTTATTTCTAATCTTCCCAACTCATATTCATCTGTTTTTTTATCATCTCTTCGGCCACGAGTATATCTTTCGACCAACTTGATTCTGATTGCGGTAACACTTTGCGTATTTTTAGAATAAAAACGAATTTTTCCTTCTACTTTTCCCTCAGAAATCACCACATCTTCTGGTAAAATCAATTCCAATTTTACGCCTTCTATACCCAATAAATCTTTTATTTTCTTAAACATACTTTATCATTTTGGTTCTTCAACAAATCCTACGTCAAAGAAGAATCATTTTTAATGAATATAGCTGATAACGAAGATTTTGGCTAGTTTTTTCTATTAAAGAAAGTGATTTTTGGATAAAAGGAGTCTTTTTTTGAGATAAATAGTCTTTTAAACAAATCTTTTATGCCAACTCTCCCCTAAAGGCACTACCCACCCTTGTTCAAATTCTGCTCGATTTTTGACCAAATTATTAAAAACCATTGTTTCATCATTTAAGATTCCTTTTTGGTACCAAACTTTCATTTCCTCCTTAGA
Organism: uncultured Saprospiraceae bacterium; assembly: GCA_964441245.1. Taxonomy (GTDB): domain Bacteria; phylum Bacteroidota; class Bacteroidia; order Chitinophagales; family Saprospiraceae; genus JALZUU01. Next base: position 26,373 of record CAYTVR010000019.1, read on the forward strand.
CATGGTCTTAACAAGCTCTCCATCAATATATGCAAAAGTCATTCTATCAAACATTTTTACTTGATATTTTTGTTCAACAGCTTTGATAAAATGTACCGACTTATCAATGGAACAACCACTAGCGCCTGCATTGGTTTCATCCACCATCAAAACGATAAATTGGTTGTGCATCAACATACCAAAGGCGACCAATTCTTGGCTGTGACTAACCCATTGATTAGCAAAGGCATGAATTTCTTCTTTTAAAGATGCCTTCTCTATTGCTGTAAAAGCACGATTACTTTGATAAATCCAAACCTTAGAATCATCAGAAAAATTGATATAGGATAGTTTGCTCATCTAATTTTTAGTTGTTGTTGGCTGGTTGTTGGTGGCTAGAAACTTAAAATACTAACAACCAATAACCAATATCTACCAGCCTTGATTATTGACGATTAATTCCGCTAGGTCGTAAACCATTACTTCTTCTTGTTTTTCTTTCGCTTTCATTCCATCAGATAGCATGGTTAAGCAAAATGGGCAATTGGCGGCGACTATACTGGCTCCGGTATCAATGGCTTCTTCCGTTCGTTCAATGTTGATTCTTTTGTCTCCAGGTTCATCTTCTTTAAACATTTGGGCACCACCTGCACCACAACATAAACCTTTGGTTTTGCAGCGTTGCATTTCAACCAATTCATTGTCCAAGGTTTCTAAAATAGATCTTGGTGCATCATACACATCATTGGCTCGACCTAAATAACAGGAATCATGATAAGTAATTTTCTTGCCTTCAAAGACACCTCCGCCTTTCATGGCTAGTTTTCCTTCATTGATCAATTCTTGTAAAAATTGAGTATGATGAATCACTTCATAATTTCCGCCAAGAGCGGGATACTCATTTTTTAGAATATTAAAACAATGAGGACAAGTCGTTACTATTTTTTTAACATTATATAATTTGAGTGTTTCAATATTTTGAAGTGCGGTCATTTGAAATACAAATTCATTTCCCGCTCGACGGGCAGCATCACCGGTACAGTTTTCTTCTTTCCCTAAAATCGCAAAATCAACACCTACTTCATTTAATATTCTGGTGAATGCCAAAGTTACTTTTTGAGCTCGCGCATCAAAACTGCCCGCACATCCTACCCAAAACAAAATTTCAGGAGTCTTTCCTTCAGCAGCCAAATCGGCCATCATCGGTATCTTTAGTTGTTTTGACATGATATATGTATATTATACTTTTAGTAATTTTTTAAAAATGATTTGACCTATTCTGCATTCATGGCATCAATGGCCCATTGATCTCGATCATCTGGAATAGCCCAAACAGCTCCACTATTTTCAACACTTGTAAACATGGGCACCCAATCAGATGGTCCTGCCGATTCCGTTAAGATTTCGTATCTACGTAATTTTAAAATAATATCGAGTGGATTGATCAAAACTGGACAAGCTTCTACGCAGGCGTTACAAGTGGTACATGCATGTAATTCTTCTCTGCTGATATAATCAAAAAGGCTCTTACCATCATCGTAATTATCTTTGGTCAAGACCTTACTTTCTTTACGTAGTTCCTCTTGAATATTGGCCAATGAGCCTTCATCAATTGTTTTTCCTATTTCATCTGCTCGATCTCTGACATCCATCATCACCTTACGAGGAGATAATTTTTTACCCGTCATATTTGCAGGACACATTGAAGTACATCGACCACATTCCGTACAAGTATATGCATCCATGACATTCTTCCATGAAAGCCCCATGATATCTTTGGCACCAAACTCCGGTAATTCATCATCCATTGACATTTCGCCAGTATCTTCTGTCAATCCCATCATGGATTTTACCTCGTTCATAACTTCCGGCATGTTTTCCATTTCACCAGGTGCATTGAGCTTGGCAAAATAAGTATTGGGGAAGGCAAAGAATATATGTAAATGCTTCGAGTAAGGAAGATAGTTTAAGAAAAGAATGACGGTCAAAAAATGTAACCACCAACCACTTCGTTCAATAATCATCAACCAAGATTCACCTAATCCACCAAATAATGCTGGCCCTAACCAACCACTAATCGCTAAAAAGCCTGTTGCAGGATAATGTGCTGGATCATATGATTGTAGAACCGTATCTGCTCCATTCATTGAGAAAATACCTAACAACAATGCAAGCTCTCCAAAAAGTATAAGGTTGGCATCTAACTTAGGCCACCAGGTCATTTCTGATTTATGGAATCTTGGGATCTTTAAGAGATTTCTTCTCGCTAAAAAAATGATTGTTGCAATGAATGCACCAACAGAAAGTATTTCGATGGTACTGATGATGATCGTATAAAGTGATCCTAGATAAGGAGCGAAAAACCGATGGACACCAAAGAAGCCGTCAATAAATATTTCAATTAATTCTACTTGCGTAAAAAGAAAGGCAACGTAAATAAAAAGATGTAAGGTTGCCGGAATCCAACGTTTAAACATTTTCTTTTGGCCAAAAGCCACTAATAAGACATTCTTAAATCGCTCGCCAGTATTTCCTGAAATATCTTCTTCTTTGCCAAGTAAAATGTTTCTGCGAATTTTCATGTAAGCATGAAAAGCAGTATAAAATGCGATAATGGTAACTAGGGCAAAAAATATCTGTGAAATCATATTAGGGTAAAATGATAGTTAATTTATGTTGTTGACACCTGTTTCGGAAGTAATCCAATATTTATATCTCATGATAATTTTGAATGTGAGAATAATTTAATTTTAGTTAGCTTGTTAATAGGAAATGTCGCGATTAAAAATCATTTTAAATTTCTTTTCAAAACTATACTGATATCTTGACACCGTATATTTAACGTGAACTCCTCAAGGTTGTTCAATATGGCTTAAAAATACAATCAAATCTATCTTTTCAAAAATAAAAGCATGTTTTCCACCAAAAGAATAAGTTTTATTAAACGCTTTTAATGTAATTTGAAGAAGCTCCTCCTCTAAATTCACCATAATAAAAGAGCATAAGCAATTGATTATTAATAAGGTAAATCTTCAAGCCTTTTAGGTTCCTTAAGCCAAATTGTCGTTCCTTTGATATCAATTCTTTCTTCCGTTTTAAACTCTGTAAGCGTTCTGATGACCGTTTCTTTAGTCGTTCCAGCCATATTAGCCAAGTCCTCTCGCAAAATATTGATCGCCGCGTGACCACTTTCTTGGTATCGATCATAAAGATGAATTAGCGCATCTGCAATTCTTCTACGGACAGAATTATAAGCAAGGTTCAATAGTTGGCTTTCTTTTTCAGTAATATTATTGGCTAACATTTTAATCAACTGAGCAGCTACATTTGTATTTTGGTAAAGTAAGCTTAAAAAGTCTTCTTTAGGAATCATAGATAATTGGCAAGGCTCCAATGCTTCTGCACTTTCGGCATGTTTAGCATTGGTGATCAAAGGGATATATCCAATAAACTCTCCTTCTTTGTAAATGTCTACGATGTATTCTTTTCCCAATTCATTGGTTCTGAAAATTTTGATTTTACCCTGATTAATAAAATACAGGTGCAATGGATATCCTCCTTCTTGATAAATCGTGTCTTTTTTACGATAGTGACGCACTTCTCGATTTTCAGACAATTGATCAAAAGCTTCGTAAGCCTTTACCTCTTTCATAAAATTATTGAGTCCTTCAAATGATCCGTCAAAAGTATTTCGAAGTCGTTCGCTTTTCTTTAACCTCAGTTCGATTGCATCCAACAATTCTACATCATCAAAAGGTTTGGTTATATAGTCATCTGCTCCCAGTCTCATGCCTTTTCGAAAATCTTCTTTTTCAGATTTAGCACTTAAAAAAATAAAAGGAATATCCGCAGTATCTACTCGTTTGCTTAAAATACGAATCACACCAAAACCGTCTAATTGAGGCATCATGATATCACATATGATCAAATCTGGTTTTTCCTTAATGGCCATGTCTACACCTTCTTTTCCATTCACCGCAGTAACGACTTGATAACTGGCCAATTCAAGAATTTCGCCAACATTTTCGCGAACATCTTGATTATCTTCAATGATTAATAATTTTTTCATAGCTATGGATTAAGTGGAAGAATGATTTCAAAGGTTGATCCAAAACCTAGTTTACTTTTAAAGGAAATGGTCCCATTCATCAGCGCCAAATATTCTTTCACAATAGATAAACCTAATCCTGTACCTTTAATATTGGTTACGTTTTCCGCTCTAAAAAATCGACTAAATAAATATTTTTGATCAGCTTTAGGAATACCGATTCCTCTATCAATTACTTTGAAAACTAAGTGGGATGAATCTTTTTCGATTAGCAAAGTAATTTCTTTATCTTCTTGCGAATATTTAATGGCATTGGTCAGCAAATTAAACAAGCAGTTTTTAATAATTTGTTTATCCATCGGGAAAGAGGCTTCGGCCGAAAGACCAATAAAATTGATTACTTGCCCCGGTTTTAGTAATCCATCAACTTGATCTACCGTTTCCATACAAAGGTCAAGAATTGGGGTCATTTCAATGTGACAATCCACCTTCCCTTCCTCCAGTCGACCTGCAGAAAGAAAGTCATTTAGGATACCATTCAAATTAGATACTGAAGATTTTATTTTTTTAATATGCCTTTCTCTTTTGGCTTGTTGTTCTGATAAAGTGTATTTATCAATAATGGCTGCAGAGGATAAAATGGTACTTAATGGGGTACGAAATTCATGAGAGGCCATAGAAACAAATCGGCTTTTTATGTTATTCAACTCCATTTCTTTCTCCAAAGATCGAGTCAAATCTTTCGTGGTATTCATTAAGGCAATTCTGGTCGCTTTTACTTCTTGAATTTGTACCTCTAGTTTTCGTTTGGAGTCAGAAATATTGATGGCCGCTTTTTGCAATTCTGAAGTTCTTTTCTTGACTCTATTTTCTAATTCTAAATTGAGTTGACGCAATTCTGATTCTACATTTTTAAGATAAGTCACATCTACACCAGAACTAATGGTTTTTAATACCTCTCCATACTCATCTAAAATCAATGAATTATGCCAATGGATGATTCGAGTTTCTCCACTTTTAGTGAGCGCTGGAGTATCATGATAATCCTTTGAAATGACCTTCTCTCGTAAAGTTTGATCAAAATAAGCTCTAACTTTTTCTCGAATTTTTGGGGGTACAATCAGATCTACCAGATTTTTACCAATAACTTCTTCCTCTTCATAACCAAGGACGTCCAGTCCTCTTTGATTTAAACTTATGATATTCCCATCGGAATCTAATACTATGAAAATGGTCAGTGCTACATCTAGATAGTTCTGCAATTGATTTCTTTCTTTTTCTAAATCATTCTTATTCCCTTTTTCGGATACCCAAGTCTTAGAAAATAAATGACTTATCGATTGGTTGATCAGTACTTCAGATTGGAATCCATAGTATTTGGCAGCAAGAGAACTGATAGATGTGATATTGCCCTTTTTATCTACGGAAAGGTCTCCAGATTGGATTTGCTCTAAAAATTTGAGTAAGACTTGCGTCTTAACATCGATATCTTTCTTATCCTTTGAAGTCATTTTCTGGGTGTGTTAATATACAACTAAAGTTACTTTAAGTTTTTCAGAATTCAATCAAATTATAAGGATAAAGTTTGAGAGGTACTAATTTCAACTATCTATCGGGCATTAAAGGGGAGTTTATTAATGTATTCGCCTTAAATGATGAGAATCATATCCTAATCTGTTTTAAATCACCTAAAAATTGTGATAATAGTCTCAACTTTGCATTGACAACACTAATTATTGTAAAAACTACACCAACTATTCATTCAATGCATTCCCTTATCATTAAGAAAACAATATCGCTCATTACCATAGGACTGATTATTACACTAAGCGCCTACTATTGGAAAGTGAGTCAATCCTCTAAAGGAAGTACTTTTATTGAGACTGATCGCAATAAAAGCGAAATACCTCAAGCTACAATAGAAAAATCAATTGATACTACTTCTTTACTGTTTAGAACTTCTGAGAAAAAATTACGCACGGGTCGCCGTTCTATAAAAAAGAGGAAGAACAATAGAAGCCAATGGTCAGAACCCAGTTTAGAAGAGATCAATTATAAAACTCCAAAAAAGAGAAAAACAAGAACTCTATACTATTTATAATTTTTGGTTATTCAACAAATTTGTTCTGTAAAAATATTTAAAAATGAAAAACAACGCTTCATTGAATCGCTTCTCATGAATGTCCATACATGCATACGTATAGTATGAGTCAATGAAGGTGATTTTTTGTTACTCCTAGATGAATGACGAGAATAATTGGTATTATTTGTTAAAAGGTTGGATAGTGCTCCCCAAGGCGGAAGCACTATTTTTTTTTGTTCTACTCATTGTTTCTTCAAAGTAAATGGCAGGTTTCTCCTAAATTTTCCGAAATTCGCAGTAATAAATATTTTAATAGCTAAATTATTATAATGAAACTACTAGATCAAAAGCAAATTCAACAAAAAATAAAAAGGCTGGCCATTGAAATTTTGGAAAATAACTATAAAGAAAAAGAAATTATTTTAGCTGGTATCAATAACAATGGAATGAGCTTCGCCCAATTGCTCTACGATCAATTAACCACACTTACTAAAAGTCCGATTATTTTAACAAAAATTAGCCTCAGCCCTGCTAATCCTTTAGAAAAAGATATTGAGATAGAACTTCCACTTTCAGATTTAAAAGATAAAGCTATCATTATTGTGGATGATGTGGCGAATACTGGTCGAACTATATTTTACGCCATCAAACCATTATTAACCATCCTTCCTAAAAAAGTAGAAGTAGCTGTTCTAATTGATCGAACCCATAAATCATTTCCTATCAAGGTAGATTATCTAGGGATGTCCTTAGCCACCACTTTAAAAGAAAACATCGATGTACAAATACGAAATGTGGCTCAGCAAGCCGTTTTTTTGAACTAAAAATACTCCTTCTGGTTGAGTTTTAAACTACCACCTTAATGTAAGACCAAAAATATCTCATTCACATAAATGGATTGAATCACTATTATTTATATCATTCATCAAAAAATCATTATATTAAAATTCTAAATAATTTCTACTATTCTAAATCCAAAAATTATGAAATCAAAACATTACTCTTTTTTATTAGGCCTATTTATTTTGGCCTTATCTTTTCAACCATTGAATGCACAACTCATTGTCAATGGTGATTTTGAAAGTTGGACCGCTGGTGTACCTGATGGTTGGACTACTATTGAAGAAGGCATTACCGTAACAGAAGAAAATACCACTATAAGAGGTGGCGCAGCAGCAGCAGCAATCAATGTAATCACAGGAAATCAAGGTAGCACAGATTTTCGTCAATCCATTCCAATCGAAGCAGGAAAAATTTATAAAGTAAGTGTTTGGGTCTACCACACGGAAGGTGGTGTTAGAGCACGTCTTTACTCTTCTTCATTTCAGAATTACTCTGAACCATCTATTACTGGTCAATGGCAAGAACTAAGCACAGTTTATACCGCATCAGCTGCAGGAGATTTAGAATTCGGTTTACGTTTTTACGATACGAACTCTTTTGACGGGGAAGAAATCGTATATGTTGATGATTATACTGTTAGTGAAATTGTTGATCCAACGATTACCATTACAAGTCCTACTGGTTCTACCGATCTACAAACAGGAGATTTCAATATGGCCTTTGATATACAAAACTTTGTTGTCGGAACTCCAGGAACTTCAGGCGTTGATGGGTCAATTATATATTCCGTTGATGGTTCAGAATTGGATCATTTTTCAACTGATCCAATAGCGATTAGTGGTTTGGCTGATGGCATGCATGAGTTATCCGTAACTCTTAAAGATAATGATGGGATGCTTCTTTCAGGCGACGGCGGAGACACTATTATGGTGAATGTCGTTAGCCCTATGATTACAGAGGTAAGTGATGTGGCTTCATTGAGAGCAGGAGTTGAAGGCGATTATTACCGATTAACAGGAGAAGTATTTCTCACTTATCAACAAGTTTTTAGAAATCAAAAATTCGTTCAAGACGCTACTGGTGGAATTCTAATTGATGATACCAATGACCTTATGAATAGTCCATATGAGGTTAATGATGGTATCACAGGTATCACCGGAGAATTGAGTTCTTTCGGTGGAATGTTACAGTTTATTCCAATTGGAAGTGCTGGTCCAGCGACTTCTTCTGGCAATATGATTACACCAACTGTAGTAACAACAGCTGATCTTACCAACAACTTTGAAGATTATGAATCAGAGTTAGTTATGGTTATGGATGCTACTTTCGTTGATGGTGGTGACAACTTTTCAAACTCAGCAGTGTATGGCATTACAGATGCAATGGGTTCTTATAACTTTAGAACTACCTTTTTTAATGTAGATTATATCAACTCTGTTATTCCTGCAATGGCTAATATTACAGGTATTCCAAATTCTAGAGATGATGGAGAGTATTTTACCGCTAGAAATATAGCAGACATTGATGGAGTTATGCCTCCAATGGTGACAGAAGTAGCTACCATTGCTGAACTAAGAGCAGGTGTGGAAGGCGAATTATATCGATTGACTGGAGAAGCCTTGCTGACTTATCAGCAATCTTTCCGAAATCAGAAACATATTCAGGATGCAACGGGAGGTATTCTTATTGATGACCAACCTGGTAATCTTTCAACAACTTATGCCATCAATGATGGTATCACTGGAATCACTGGAACTTTGGGTTCTTTTGGTGGAATGATGCAATTTGCGCCAAATGCAGATGCGGGTGCACCAACATCTACTGGAAATACCATTCCAACCCAGTTGATCACCTTAGATGATTTGATCAATAACTTTGAAGATCATGAATCTGAAGTGGTTACCATCAATGATATCACTTTTGACAATCCAGGAGATACTTTTGAAAACGGAACCGTTTATGGGATCAATGATCCTGCCTCTAGTTATCAATTCCGAACCACCTTCTTTAGCGTTGATTATATTGGAAGTCCTATCCCTTCAGATATGGTTAACGTAACAGGTATTCCTAATTCTCGAGAAGTAGATGGCACGATAACTGGATTCTTTAGTGCTAGAAATTTAGCTGATTTTGACGGAGTTCCTCCGCCAGCGTTTACAGATGTAGCTACCATTGCTGAACTAAGAGCAGGTGTGGAAGGCGAATTATATCGATTGACTGGAGAAGCCTTGCTGACTTATCAGCAATCTTTCCGAAATCAGAAACATATTCAGGATGCAACGGGAGGTATTCTTATTGATGACCAACCTGGTAATCTTTCAACAACTTATGCCATCAATGATGGTATCACTGGAATCACTGGAACTTTGGGTTCTTTTGGTGGAATGATGCAATTTGCGCCAAATGCAGATGCGGGTGCACCAACATCTACTGGAAATACCATTCCAACCCAGTTGATCACCTTAGATGATTTGATCAATAACTTTGAAGATCATGAATCTGAAGTGGTTACCATCAATGATATCACTTTTGACAATCCAGGAGATACTTTTGAAAACGGAACCGTTTATGGGATCAATGATCCTGCCTCTAGTTATCAATTCCGAACCACCTTCTTTAGCGTTGATTATATTGGAAGTCCTATCCCTTCAGGTATGGTTAACGTAACAGGTATTCCAAATTCTCGGGACGTAGATGGTATGATAACTGGATTCTTTAGCGCTAGAGATTTAGCTGATTTTGACGGAGTTCCTCCTCCATCGATTACAGATGTAGCCACCATTGCTGAACTAAGAGCAGGTGTAGAAGGTGAATTGTATCGATTAACAGGTGAAGCGATTTTGACTTATCAACAAAGCTTCCGAAATCAAAAATACCTTCAAGATGCAACAGCTGGTATATTGATTGATGATTCTCCCGGTACACTTTCTACTACTTATGCCGTCAACGATGGGATCACTAATTTAGTCGGAAGATTGGGCTCTTTCGGAGGCATGACACAATTTGCTCCTTTCTCAGATGCTGGTCCGGCAACCTCATCCAACAATACAATTCCGGAACAGATTGTTACACTCGCAGAATTAACAAGTGACTTCGAAGATCATGAAGGAGAGGTAATGACGGTGCAAGATGTTACCTTCGCTGATGCGGGAATGATTTTTGTTAACGGTACCGTTTATGGTATTTCTGATCCAAGTGGTTCTTATAATTTTAGAACAACCTTTTTCGATGTGGACTACATTGATGGAGAGATTCCTGGAACCATTAATGTAAGAGGTATTCCTAATTCTAGAAATGATGGAGACTATTTTACCGCGAGAAATTTGGCTGACTTTGATATTTTCATCAGTACAGAAGATTTGACTCAGACTAATTTCTCTATTTTCCCAAATCCTAATAATGGTGTTTTCACTATTGTGAATGAAGGAATTACAGGAATGTATACTTTTGAATTCACTAATCTTTTGGGTCAAAATATTTATAGAACACAACAGCAATTGACGGATGGTCAACGAACGGAGATCAATTCAAAAATTCAAACGCCAGGTATGTACTTTGTAAAAATGAGTAATCCTGCAAATAATTTTATTCGAACTTTACCATTGATCATTAAGTAATTCGATGCTTCCATCGTTTTGACGAAAGTCAATAATAGATTCAAATAAAGTAAAAAGACGAACATCGTTCCGGAGAGGAATGATGTTCGTTGGTTTGATTAATTTTTTATTCCAAACCAAGCACTAAGAAAGGATAGGCGAAATTAATCGCCTATCCTTTCTTTTTGTCTTAGAGCATATTTAAATTTCTAGTGCTCTTAAAATATTTTCGGTTTTACAATCAACCAAAATTTCTTGAATTACATTTTAATAAACGTGGAAGTCCACTGTCCACTTTCATTACTGAAAGTCAAATTGTAATAACCATTTGGTAAATTACTTACATCTACTCTTTCATTTGTAGTTGGACTTGCTACGGTTTTAATTACTTGACCTAAAGTATTGGTGATTTGTAATTGATCCAAATCAACCGATAATTCTAAAGTCAGATAGTCACTTGTTGGATTTGGAAAGAATCGAATATCTTTTTCTAATTCAGGATTAATAGTAGAAACCAATCCTAAAATATCAGCCATATATCTTGGTAGAAATTGATAACCTACATCGTATGGTCCATCCACTTCAGAATATTGTCCTCCGATTCCAATCGCATCAAAAGTAGCTGGTAGGGTTGTTCCAAAAACATCCACATCCGCGTCTATCCGCATCACGAATTCATCCGTACCGTTGGTCACTACATAATTGGTTCCTCCAGCATCCGTACTGCTCACCACACTAAGGTTATTGATTCTAACTAATTTAGACTCAGTGTCTTCATCTAATTTTGTAACAAATTCTGGATCAAACAAGGCATTGCCTTGCGATAGTAAAATCACCGTATCTGGACGCATTTGTGTCAAACCTCTAAATTGAGAAATGCTTCCCAAAACAGCCACTTCATCTCCTTCTGTAACGGTATAATCAAAATCATCAAAATCAAAAACACCAATTCCATCATCATTATCATTTTTGTCAACAATGGTAAATTCTAAACCTCCAGGTCGTAAATTCACACCATATACAATTCCACGGATCTCTCCTTGTACATCGATGGAATCAACTATAAAATCATCATTGACCGTTGTTAGGTCTTGAATTTCTAATAAAGGATAGTTATCAGGATCAATACCGTCATTATCGATAATGGTTAATACCATATCTCCTGTGGAAGCGATGACTGCGCCATTGGTTGGATTAACTAAAGTCAAAACAATCGTTTCTGAACCTTCAACCTCCGTATCATCTAAAAGAGAAACTTCAAAATCACCTTCACTCAAATTACCTAATCCAGCAGGAGAGAAAGTTACAACGTTTGAAGTCAGGACATAATCATCTCCATTGGTCGCTGTTGAAGTCGATTCAATCATTAATTCAACACTTGCTGTATCCATTTCGCCGATATTAGCCATAAGAATTCTAAAAGTTTTAGAGACATCTCCTTCATTCATGTCATCTAATGCATTTTCGAAGAAAATATGCGGAACAGTCGGACAAGCATTATTGGCAACACCCGGACTCGCATAAACTAAATTACCACTTCCTCCCGATACCACTCCTGTTGGATTATTAGAAAAACCCCAACTAGCAGAAAGAGAATTATCTGAGTTCGGATCACAAAGAATTAAAGAAGGACCTTCACCATCAGCTATTCGTGGCCAATCACCACCATCATTATATTCTACCACATCTACAAATTCACCAGCTGCATTAGCCAAAGTAAGAAACTCTCCATTGTCATTTAAGCCTCCACTCGTCCAAGCAATCGAAGCCACACCAAAAACAGAGTTAAAAGAAGAAGGATCTTCAGTAACGACTAGGTATTCACCTGCTCCTAACATCATGGCTGGAAATTCTAATTCAACACCTTGAATAAATTTATAACCTTCTAAATTGACTGCTGCATCACCTCGATTGTATAATTCGATAAAATCTAAATTGTTATCTACACCTGGAATGTTATACAAAATCTCATTAATGACAATATCATTAGGAGCCGCTGGCACAACAGTTACCGTACCGACCATCCCTTGGTTGACATGTTGGTCACATTGATAATCGTATGTTCCTACCGTATTAAAGGTATGAAAGAAGTCCCATGTAGCAGGAACTGGATCTCCACTAAAAAAGCTTTCGGGGTTATTCGGAAAAGTTGTTTGAGCACCATTCACATTATGAGTCCCTTGGGTATTTTCCCATTTTACAGTTTCTCCTACGGTGATGGTAATATTTTGTGGAGAATAATTAAAATTTGTAGTTGTTACAATGTGATCGGCCACAGGACAAGCAGCATTATTCGCCGCACCAGGTGTACCAAATATCTCAGTTCCATCAAAAATAACTCCCGTCGCAGTTGGAGAAGGCAACCATAAAGTAGCATTGTCATTGACACCACTGGCATCACATAGTTCTAAAGAAGGGCCATCACCATCAGCAGAAAGTGGCCAAGGCAGTTCATCATCATAATCGACATAATCAACCACCATACCCGCTGCATCGACCAATTCGATATCCTCTCCTCCATTATTCAAAGCTCCTGAAGTCCATTGTAGCGCATTCACGCCAAAGGAAGCAGACATTACAGAGGCATTATTACACACTACCACATATTCTCCCGCACCAAGGTCAAAAGAAGGAAAAGTAAAACCGACACCTTGCGTAAAATTATAGCCTGCCAAATTTACAGAAGCAGAACCATTATTGTATAACTCAATATATTCCAGCGAATCTTGATTAGAATCTGGAGAGTTATACATGATTTCATTTATAACGACCTGAGCTAAAAGGCCATTACAGATGAAAATAAAAAATAATACATGTAAAATGTTTTTCATGTTCTTGAATTAAAATTTAAAAAATAATTTTTATGAAATTTAACTTGATGAATCTTTTTTGAAGCAATATTATTGCCGATTTTCCCGAAAAGGTAAATTTAAAAGATATTAACTAGAATTTGAATGTATCGAGACCATATTAACGTCCTTATGCATATTTTGGTCAAAAAATATCAAGATATGGTCCTTTTTAGTCGAATTAAGAAAGAGAGTTGGAATAAAACTTCAAGAATAGTTAATAAAATCTTAAAAACAACATAAATTTTATATTGATTTAACATTGGAAAGCGTAGCTTTGCACCATCGTTTATGTAATCATTTTTTATTAACAAAAATTTTAAAATCTTACTATGAAAAGGATTTTTATCTCACTAATTTTCTGTACTTTTTCTGTTTTGGCTTTCGCCCAAACAGGTACCGTGAGCGGAACGGTTACAGATGGTGAAACTGGGGAAGCGGTTTTAGGCGCCACAGTCATCATCAAAGGAACTACCCAAGGTACTTCTACTGATCAAGATGGTTCTTTTACCATCACAAATGTAAAAGAAGGTTCACAATCCGTTGTGATCTCTTATACTGGATTTGAAACACAAGAATTTCCTGTACAAATTACTAGCGGACAAACAAGTAACATCGGAGAAGTTAGCTTCGAAGCAAGTGCTATTGGTCTTGCGGAAGTTAAGGTTATTGCCTCTGTTGCAACTAGTCGAAGAACACCGGTAGCCGCTTCAACCATTAAAGCTAAGCAAATCGAAGCAAAAATTGGTGGTCAAGAATTTCCAGAGATTCTAAAATCTACACCTGGTGTGTATGCTACAAAAGCTGGTGGAGGATTTGGAGATGGTCGTATCAATGTTAGAGGTTTCAACTCAACTAATGTAGCCGTTATGATCAATGGTGTACCGGTAAATGACATGGAAAATGGTCGTGTATTCTGGTCTAACTGGGCTGGATTAACTGATGCTACTAGCCTGATGCAAGTACAAAGAGGTCTTGGAGCTTCCAAAGTGGCTGTACCAAGTATTGGTGGAACCATCAATATTATCTCTAAAGCAACAGATTTTGAGAAAGGTGGTCATATATACTTAGGTACTGGAAATGATGCTTTTTCAAAAATTGGATTTAGCTTATCTTCAGGTTTAACTGAAAATGGTTGGGCATTCACCATTAATGGCGCACAAACAAAAGGAAATGGCTTTGTAGATGGAACTAGCTTTCTTTCTCACTCTTACTATGCTAACATTGCTAAGAAAATTAATGATCAACACGAGCTTACTTTTACAGCAATTGGTGCAAAACAAAGACATGGTCAAAGACAAGACCGAAGCACATTAGCTGAATACGAAAATAGTGAAAGAGGGATCAAATTTAACCCAGATTGGGGATATAAAAAAGGACAAGTTATCAATATTGAAGATAACTTTTATCACAAACCACAGTTGAGTTTGAACCATTACTGGACTATAAGTTCTTCTTCTCGTTTATCAACTGCTTTTTATGCTTCTTCCGGTACCGGTGGTGGTGGTGGAACCCTTGGTGACAACAAATTCAACAATGCAGACTATCGTGTAGATGGTGTAGTTGATATTGACCGAATTGTAAGAGAAAATGAAGAAGTAAAAGATTTTGGTGCTGTATCTGCTTTGAGAGCTTCTCGAAATGATCACTCTTGGTATGGAGTACTTTCTTCTTATACTCAAGAGGTTTCTGATAATTTCTCTGTATTAGCTGGAGTTGATTTAAGATACTACAGAGGTAAGCACTTTAGAGAAATTACTGATTTATTAGGTGCTGATTATTGGTTATCTGATGATGATGTCAACAATCCAAATAGAGCGGTAAGAGTAGGTGACAAATTTTCTTATAATAATGATGGAATCGTCAACTGGACTGGTGGATTCGTACAAGCAGAATATACGGAAGATAAATTGGCCGCTTTTGTCACTTTAAATGCTTCCAACACTGGTTATAGCCGTGAAGACTATTTTAACTATTTAGATTCCGATCCTTTACAGAAAGTAGGTTCATTCAATTTCTTTGGTTATGGTGTAAAAGGTGGAGCTAATTATAACCTTACAGAAAGACACAATATTTTTGCGAATGTTGGATATTTTGAAAGAGCACCAGATTTTGATGCTGTTTTTCCAAGATTTAATAATGTTGATATCAACGAAAATGCGGAAAATCAAAAAATCTTAAGCTTTGAATTGGGTTATGGTCTAAGGTCCAGCACTTTTGCAGCTAACATTAACCTTTACCGTACACAATGGAAAGATAGAACCTTTACTGATTTCTTTTTAGGAGCTGATGGTGAAGACCTAGTTGCTAATATTTTGGGTGTAAATGCTTTGCATCAAGGAATTGAAATAGATGCAACATGGAAACCAAATAGTAGAGTTACGGTTACTGGTATGGCTTCTATTGGTGATTGGATTTGGGAAAATGATTTGGAAAACGTAGGAATTTTTGATGGAGAAACTCAGGTTGGAGAAGTTGATGCATTCATTAAAGATTTACATGTTGGAGATGCTGCTCAAACTACCGTAGCACTTGGTTTAACTTATAAATTAATGGATGATCTTAGATTTTCTGTTGATTATAACTATTATGATAGACTTTATGCTGACTATAACCCAACAAGTCGAAATGATGAAGGTGCTCGTGGTACGGAATCATGGAAAGTTCCTGCTTTCGCTACTGTAGATTTAAATCTTACTTACGACTTTAATATTTCTGATTTAAATGCTTCTCTTTATGGAAACATTTACAATCTAACCAATGAAAAATATGTGATGGATGCTCAAGATGGATCTAATCATGATGCTTATACTTCTAGAGTATATTATGGTTATGGCATCAATTGGAACTTGGGTGTTAAAATTAGATTCTAAAATAAAAATAACAATTTTTAATTATGAAAATTTCAAAAATAATATTTCTATTTTTTGCTGTTGCAATGTTTCAAGCATGCAACCCTTTAGAAGAAGAGTTAGATACAATTAACTCTACGCCACAACCAGTAGTTGCAGATCTTGATCTTGCACTTGTAAGTGATGATTATGATTTAGTAGAAAAATCTTTTGGTAACTTCAACGATGAAGATGAAGCGAAAGAATTGATTCCTACTATTCTTACACACAATTATCCGCAACTTGGTGATGGTTCGTCTGCTTTAGTCCATTATGAAATTTACAACCCTATCCGTATTGGAGAAGAGGCTGAATTTGAATTGACAGAAGCAGATTATGAAGCATTAGATCAAGGTTTTGGTACTTTAAGCAGTGACGGTGATATTTTCGAAGCAGCTGAATATAAGTATCCTGATTTTGGTGCCAATGATGTAATCACTTTAACTTACGAATGGTGGTGTGGTGGTTGTCCTGATCAAGGTACTCGAACGAGCAAAGTGACTTACTACGAAGGTCGATGGTATGAAGCTTATGTTCCAACGGATGAAGATTACACTTTCATGGGACAAAACTTCCCTAACTTTGATAGCCGATCAACTGCCCGTGCAAGAATCGCAAAAATTCTTGATGGAAGACATTTGTTTGATGATGAAGGTACGATCAGAACTACTGTGTTTACTTATACTTATAAGGACAGTGATGATGTGAGACAATTTGAAGATTTTCTTGCTGCCTTCCAATTTGATGGTAAAAACTGGGTTCCTTTTCAAGATGTTGTTGGTCGATCACTTCAGTTGGGTCACGATGGTAATACTTGGGTTCCAGATAATACCATTAAGTACTCTTTAACTTCTGATGATTATAGTACTATTGGTCAAGCTACAACAGGTACTAATCCTGGAGGATCTAGCAGTATTTTACAATTTGGGAATTTCGATGTTGCTTTATGGTCACCTGAACAAATTCTTGATGCAGTTGGCACTCAACTTTTAGATCTTTTCCCACAAGTTGAAGGTCAGAAATACTTAGTTTCCTATGATACTTGGGAGCCAGGTGCTGGCGTAAGAACTTTACATGTTATTTTCCGAGGCGGAGCATATGTAGAGTTTGAATAAAAAGAACTTATTGAGCAACTAGTTCAATAACTATATAAAAAAAATCCCAAGTCTTCAATTGAAGATTTGGGATTTTTTTTATGATCTGTAAATCTTTTGACAGGTGATATTATTGTAAAGCCTACGAAAACATAAACCAATTATCGTTGTGGCAGGAACACTTCCGCCATCATACATCGAGCACTTCCACCTCCATATTTTTCAATGGTCTTAATCGGCGCATATAAAATATTGGTGTGTCGTTCAATCTGACGAATTTGATCTGGACGAAGTGATTCGTAAGCTTGTTGGGACATAACTAAGAAAGTTTCTTCCCGATCGTTTTTAACCTGTAACATGTTTCCAGCAAAAGACATCATCTGATCCATACTGATTTCAATGATCTCCTTTCCAGTTACCTGAAATGATTTTTTAACGTCATTCAATTCATTTGGATTACGAATGGTATTGAGACAAATCACTGCAAAAGTTTCTCCCAGAGCCATCATCACATTGGTATGATAAATATCTTGATCTTGACTATCTACCGAACGAAAAACAGCTTTTCGATAATTCATCAACGTACAAAATCTATCTATCAATTCTTCATTGGTACGCGGAGACAGACAAGCATAAACGATCTTATTGACTCGATCCAAAATCATACTTCCAGTTCCTTCCAGACACAATCCTTGATCCTCAAAAGATTCAAAATTGAACGTGGCTTGCAAATCAAATTTTTCGGCTATAAAATCTAGAATTTTTTCATCTCTTTCAAATCGACGAACCAAAGAATTCATCGGATAAGTAATGGCCGTGGCATTTTGATGAAAGGTGACCCAATTATTTGGAAATACTGCATCCGGCTTTACCGGATCAACAGAATCTTGAGCAACCATTACATGGATTCCATGTGCTCGAAGTTTAGCTACAAAACCATCAAATTCTTCAATGGCTTTTTGTTGAATCGCTATTGTAGATTCTGAATTATCTTTCGATTGAAAGGCATTACTTTTCGCGGTTTCTTCATTAAAACCAAAATGTGCCGGTCGAACCATCAAGAGATGTCGAGTAGTTTGATTTCTTATTTTATTTCGAAGGTTCATCTTATGGTATAAATAGTGTGAATCAGTGGTACAAGTTAATGTATTGTTTTAAAATAGAGTTGATGGCTAGCAATTTTATATAGAAACCCAATAGTGGTTTTGAAACCAACCGAGGAACACCCGGAACCTGTCCACACGGGCATGGTGAGGATGTGACAAAAATTGAGTTTAAAAGTTATTGGGGCTTTATACAAATTCTTTGGTCATCAATTCTAATAATGCTTAAAGATAAGCGTTTTCCTAAGTCAATGCTATCTCAGACAAAATTAATCAAGTACTTATCAAGGTTTTTCGAAAGAATGTAAAATATGTTTCAAAACTTGAAACTTTCTTATTTAACATTTGTAAAAAACAAATATTAATATTTGGAATAATATTTGTATTATTTATCATATGTCTTAGACTCATAACCAACAACATACATAATAATGGACGCCAATTTGACCAAACCAAGAATGAAATTCTATTTCATTATCAGTTTTTCCTTATTGATTTGTGCTTGTCAACAAGACACGGAGCATAATCCTATAAAAGATAAAATAGTATATGCTAAAGGTAGCTTATTCACTGCTTCAAATGAAGGCTCTTTTACGATGATTTATGACTTAGATCCTGCAAGCAATACTTTGGCATTCCGAGCTATTCCATTGAAGAAAAAAGATATTGATCCAGCAAAAGATGCAGTGAATGCCTTTTTAAATGAAAATCATTTTTCAGCAAAAACAAACCAATTGAAATTTGAAATGCGCAACTCCAAAGATTTTTCATTTTCTGGTTCTATTCAATTTAAAGATGAAAGAGAAGAAGATATTTTTTGGAAAGCCATGGATATCACTATTGCTCGACATCATCAAAGTACGGATTATTCTATCGATCGCCAAGGAGTAAGAAATTTATAAATAGAATCATATGAGAGCATTTATAATCAGTTGTTTACTCTTATTCCTTTTTTCCTGTAAAGAAGAAAAAGCTATTAAAAACCCAGTTGAGATCAAGCCTAAAAATGAAGTTAAAATAAAAACAAAAAAGGCTATAAAAACCATACGAATTTATGATTTACAGTCAGATGGAACAGGAAGTTTTGTAAATATTCCTGCTGCAACAACAAAAGGAGATCCATTGAGAAATGCGATTGGACAATTCTTTGAATCTGCTAACTGGTCTGGTAATTATCGAAGTGTCCGATTGAATCGCATTGGAATGATCAACAAACAAGCTTTATTTTCCTTTGGAGGAAAAGCGACATTTGACAATGAAAAAGATAAAAACGCCTTTCGCGCTGCACTAGATAGTACCATTATTGAACACTATAAAAACAATCGATTTATGGTTCACTTGAATGGCAAAAAGTGGTAAGAAAATCACGAAATTTTGAACACACATTTTATAACCCATATACCATTACAACATGACTAAAAGCCTATACCTCATCCTTGGTTCAACCATCATCATTGGTTTGAGTATTTTTAGTATGACCCAATTTGGGACGGTCATCGAAAAAGAAAAAACTATTCAAAAACAAATTTCAGAAATCTCTGACATCTCTTATGAGCTTGAAGGAGAAATCATTGCCAACAATGATCTTCGATCTGAAAACGAAGTGCTCAAAGAAGAAGTTTCCATGCTTCGTGATAGCATTTTCAACTTACGCACCATTATTCGAAGCTTAAAACGAAAAGTCAATAAGCAAGACCGAGTGATTAAAAACATTCAAGGAAAACTTAAAAGCATTGAATTACAATATGCTCGTCTTAAAGTAGAGATTTCCGAATTAGCTAAAAACGATGTTGTCGATAAAGGTAGAATCAATCAGTTGGAGAATGAAAAGAAAAATCTCCGAAAAGAATTGACCTTATTAAATGTCACTAAAGAAAAAATTGAGGTCGAAAAACAAGTTTCAGAGAAAAAATTGATGGAACAAAAAGTGAATGAAGCCCGATACAAAAAAATCAGTCACATACTCAACAACACCCAAGTCAAATTCGAAAAAATATCTGTTCATAAAAAACGATATGGTAAGAAAGTTTCTAAAATAAAAAAGAAAAATTGGTACTATACGGTAATGGAATTCACGCTAATCAATGAGGATATAAGAGCCTTGTTGGACGAACATTTTAAAGTCAAAATCGTGAATTCGGATACACAGGAAATCTTGTCTTTCATCGAAAGCAATCCTAATTTCCCAGAAAGTTCAAGAGACAGTAAAGGCTTACATTTCAATTATGACGGAAACCTTATCGAGGTCACTTATTATAATAATCAAAAGAAAAAAGGTGAAAATTATGAAATCCAAGTCAGCTATGTTGGTGATGATGGAAAAGAACATTTGCTTAGACATGGAGTCAAAAAATTCATCCAAGATCGTAAAGTTTTAAAATAAAATATTCTTGTTAAAGTGAGTAAGGAAACTTTTCTGCTTCGGTTGGGAGCCGATTCAGATTTATAACAAGCATACTAATCCCATTTGAACATAGGGACGGCTTCTTCGGGAGTCGTCTTTTTTATTTCTCCTTTCTTGTCACAGTAATAAAAATTAACTATCTTTTATTTTGCTTTCGCAAAAAATAAAATTCGACATGAATTGACAAGATAATGAGATTCAATATTGTTTACTATTTAATGATTGTACTCTTGGTGCTTCCCTTTAATGGAAATGCGCAACCTGAACCTTGCGATCCAGAAAACCCGGAAATGACTTCTAATTGTATCGATGCCTGTGTCATCTGTGATATTGATGGATTTACGGGGAGACATAGTAGTGATTTGGTTGGTCAAGCACCTCCCGGCTTCGCAGGTGAGTGTACCAATATAGCACATAATATGCAATGGATTGCCTTTGTAGCGGGTAGTGAAAATCTAAAAATCCAACTATCCGTCTCTAATTGTCAAATGGGTTTAGGTTTAGAATTTGGTCTATATAAAGGAGAAAATTGTCAAAATTTAACTAGAATTTCCAATTGCTTTGGTGGCTTTAATAGCGTATCACCAGGGACAAGTGGTACTATTGAAAATTTAGAATCCTTAGTCGTTGGTCAATATTATTTCATTGTCATGGATGGTGCCTTGGGTGATAATTGTGATTGGACTTTTTCCGTTTTAGATGGATCTACAGAATTGACACCATTAAACGATTCAGATTTACTTTCAGGTCCTACAACGGCTTGTCTAAATGAAGATTTGGTTTATGAAGCGGAAGTAGAATTAGGCTCTACTTTGTTTACTTGGAGTGTGGATGGGATTGAACAATCAACTGGTAATGAGTCTATGTTTGAAACTTCGTTCTCGATACCAGGCACTCATGAAATTTGTGTCGTTGCTGCCAATGTTTGTAATGAGGGACCACTGAATTGTTTTACTACTTTCGTCAAAGCAAATAATCCAACCCAAGTGAATGATGTATTTTGTGAAGGTGATTGTTATCAAATAGAAGATACCACTATTTGTGATCCGGGTACTTATGCATTCACCTTAATCGATCAAGATGGATGCGATAGTACATTTAATCTTGCATTAAATATGTTGCCGTTAAGTCAAGAGCTTTTAGATCTTGAAATTTGTGATGGCGATTCCATTTTCATTGGAAATACTCCTTTTTTCGAAAGCGGAAATTACGAGTCTTCTCTGGTTACTTCTAATGAATGTGATAGTACGGTTTTTCTTGATCTGTTTGTCATTATCTGTAATATCCAGAGCAATCATTTTTCCGAATCTGTCGCTTGTTTTGGCGAATCGAATGGAAGTATTTCTTTTGAAATCATAAACGGTACACCACCCTTTTCTTATACCTGGGAGCAGTTGGGTGGTAATCTAAATGGTGTTGGAAATATTTCAAACTTGGGTAATTTTATCTTACTAGATAATTTATCAACTGGCACTTATATCATTACGACTGAAGACAATTTTGATAATAAAAACATCATACTTGCAGAGGTCAATCAACCCAATCCTTTAGAAGTAGAATTGGAAGTCTTTGATCGAAATGGTTTTGCCCTTTCTTGCTTTGATAGTGAAGACGGGATAATAGAGGCCATTCCAAATGGTGGAAATCCGAATTATCAATATGATTGGAGCACTGGCTTTTCATCCGCTGTCATTGAAAATATCCCTGCGAATAATTACAGTGTTACCCTAACAGATATGGAAGGTTGTAGTGTTTCAGCATCAACCAATCTGAGTACACCACCAGCTATCTTTATTAACGCAACTAGCAGTGATCCAAATTGCGATGGACTTCAAACGGGCATGCTCACTTTTGAAAATACAATAGGTGGAGCGGGAGGTTTTTCTTATAAATACAATGACCAAGCTTTTTCTTCCAACAATCAATTTACGCAATTGTCGCCAGGAGAATATCAAATTGAGGTAATGGATCAAAATGGATGTTTGGCAGATACCATGATTACATTGGGGCAAGCAGATATTCCCATTATTAGTTTACCAGAAGACTTTGAACTCAACTTAGGTGATAGCACCCAAATTAGAGTACAACGAAATATGAGCAACATTCAAAGCATTGATTGGCAAGCTACTGATCAACTCAACTTGATCGATAGTTTAGCACCATTTATTCGTCCCTATAATAATGCTACCTATCAACTTAGCGTTACTTCTATTGATGGATGTACGGCCAGCGATAGTATTTCGGTCACCGTCAATAAATTTAGAACTATATTTCCTCCAAACGTCTTTAGTCCCAATCAGGATGGAGTCAATGATCACTTTAGCCTTTTGGGTGGATCAGAAGTTAGATTGATACAATCTCTTCAAGTTTATAACAGATGGGGCGCTTTAATTTATCATGGAAAAGAATTACCAGCTGCTGATCCAACTCAAGGTTGGAATGGTAGATTCAAGGAGGAACCGGTTGAAAATGGCGTTTATCTTTGGCTTGCTCAAGTTGAATTTATTGATGGAGTTGTTCTTTCCTATTCGGGTGATGTATTGGTTCTTCGGTAGTTGTTTGTTGCTTTTAGTCTCCTTCCTATAGCAAAATCATGTTAGCTTTAATAACTATATAAAATTCTGCAAAATAAACTTACCTTTGCGCCCATGTCAAAAGCTATAAAAAATCAAAAAAAAATATTAGAAAAGCTAAAGATTGCCGAACTCAATCCAATGCAACAGGAGGCACATCTGGCCATTCATTCCAAACCAGAAGTAATTTTACTCTCTCCTACTGGAAGCGGAAAAACAGTTGCTTTTCTGTTACCTATTATTGCTGAATTAGATCGTGATAATGATGAAGTACAAGCTTTGATATTGGTCCCTTCCAGAGAATTGGCTATTCAAATCGAACAGGTAAGTAGAGAAATGGGATCCGGCTTTAAAATTAATGCCGTGTACGGAGGTCGGCCCTTTTCAAAAGACAAAATAGAACTACAACATCCACCTGCGATATTAATTGGTACCCCAGGAAGAGTAGCTGATCACTTACGGAGATACACGATTTCCACTGATGATATTCGAGTCTTGGTTCTGGATGAATTTGATAAATCTTTAGAGATTGGCTTTGAAGATGAAATGAGCGAAATCACTAGAGCGCTCCCCTTTCTAAAGAAAAAAATATTAACTTCAGCAACTCAAGGAATTGATATTCCAAGCTTCGTTGGATTAAAAAATCCGACGGTCATTGATTATCTAGCCGCTGGTGTTGAACAACTACAAATCAAAAGTATTATTTCTTCGTCGAAAGACAAATTAGATGCTTTAGTTGCTTTATTAAAACATATTGGAAATCAACCGGGTATTGTATTTTGTAATTTTAAAGATTCCATTCAGCGGACCAGTGATTTTTTGACTCATCATAAAATTCCCCATGGTTGTTTTCATGGAAGCATGGAACAAAAAGATCGAGAAAGAGCACTCATCAAATTTAGAAACGGTACTCATCAAGTGATTCTCGCAACAGATTTGGCTGCCAGAGGAATAGACATTCCAGAATTAAAATTTATCGTGCATTATCACTTGCCAAATAGAAGTCAAGAATTTACCCATCGAAATGGTCGAACCGCTCGGATGAATAATGAAGGAACTGCCTATGTTTTACATTGGGAGAAAGAAGCACTCCCTGATTTTATTGAACATAAACATCCTGAAAAAATAAAAGTAGATGATTTAGAAATCATCCCAATTTCTAGAGAAACCAATTGGGCCACTTTATTTGTTTCTGGAGGAAGAAAAGATAAAATTTCTAAAGGCGACATTGCTGGTCTATTTTTCAAACAAGGAAATTTAGAAAAAGGAGAATTAGGTATGATTGAATTAAAACAAGATTGTGCTTTTGTCGCAGTACCGAGTGCAAAAGTCAATCAGGTTATTCAATTACTTGACAATACAAAATTAAAAAAACGTAAATTACGTGTTAACCTTATTTAGGAATAAATTTGAATTGCTAATATCTTAGAGCATGTTTAAATTTCTATTGTCTGAAAAACAATACTTTATGAACCTGTCTTCCTAAAAAAGAATTTGTTTAGCTCGCTAAACGCATTATTTTTTA
>CAYTVR010000020.1:0-49437 GCA_964441245.1 uncultured Saprospiraceae bacterium
ACTCATTTTTAATTGAGCTATGTCACAAAGTTGGTTAAATTGGAATAATAATTGCATTTTTAAAAATATACCTCCTCCCTTTCTAATAAAAATTCCCTCCTGAATTTTATCTTTTAACTAATAGACTCCCCGCATAATTTTTTTTATGAAAAAGAGTTTAGTCTTAATTTGTTTTGCTTCAATGCTTTCTAATTTCACATTGGCTCAATGTGATGTCAGATTTGGAAGTGCTGATGGCCGATTTTTATTTACCGATGTAGAAACGGGAGAATCTGGATTACAAACAGTGACGGCTGGTAATACCGAAGTATTGACTTTGACGACTTCCCATGATCTATGGAATGAATTAATCAATGATTGTTCGGTCCTTGGAGGTGTAGAAGATGTCACGATTATTCAAACCTTGAACACCGTTCCCTATGATGTCTATGGAGGGGCAGCTTTGGTAGGTGATGCTTCAGATAAAATGAATATTACACAGAATTCTGCGGGCTTAAGTGGAACCAATACTCAAGGATCACTATCCTCTTCTAGATCATCGACTGGAGATGTAAAAAGTTATACTATTGAAGTGAATTTTGCTTCACATGTATACATTGAGGCTCAAGACCTAATTGTCAAATTAGGAAGCGTAAATACTGCTGGTAAAGCTTTTGAATCCTCCTCAATAATATTTAAAAATGATGTAGCAGCTCCAGCTGAATATGGAACAGTTACCTATAATGGTTTTTGGGATGATCCAGATGGTTCTGGAGGAACACATCCAGGAGTCGTTGGGAGTTGTCCTGCTGTAGCACCGACTATCAACCCCACTGTTTATACCACAACAGGCACAGGTACTTATGTCATGGGGGAAACCGGAACGGTAGATTTAACCAATGCTTGTCAACCTACATCAGGAGTGAATGGTGCTGATGATACAAAAAATGTAAGAGCAGTAGAAGATGCTGGATTGAATCCTTCGGATCGGATCACTGGTTTTATTTTTCAAGCAAGAGTTGAAAATGTTGGAACGGCTACAGCAGATGGCGTTTATAATGGAACAAGTACCAATTTTACAAGTCGTTTGACGGGCTTCGATTTTGCGAATTCCTCTTTTGTTTTACCTGTAGAATTAACTGAATTTACAGCAAGAACAGATCAGGAGTCGACTTTTCTTAATTGGCGAACTGCGACTGAAGAGAATAATGATTATTTTTCGATAGAACATAGCCTCGATGGCAATACTTTTGAGGAAATTGGACAAGTCAACGGAAATGGTACGACTTCTTATGGTCAAGATTATTCCTTTGTACATAAAAATCCTTCAAGAGGATTGAATTATTATCGACTCAAACAATTTGACTTTGATGGTGCTTTTGAATATAGTCAAATCCGAGTAATCAACGTGAAAAAAGAAAATTCTATTCATATCTTTCCTATCCAAGTTTCTGAAAAAATCACGATTGATTTAGCGGAAGCGACAAAAGAAGAAACGCTTATCGGTATTTATGATGTCATGGGAAGAATGGTTTGGTCTGAAGTATTAGGAGCGGAAGCTACCCGAAGGGAGTTGAACGTTGCTAACTTAGCAAAAGGGCATTATTTCATCCAGTTACACACTGGAAATGAAAGACAGACAAAGCGGTTCCTTAAAATGAACTAAAAAATCGGCTAACCAATCTTGTTTAGCGATTCAGCTATAAAAACAAAATCAGATAAAAAAGGTGATTACTTCTAGAGTGATCACCTTTTTTGTTTTTTCAAGCAATTGAAAGCTATAGAATAATAAAAAAATACATTTTAATTTATTATCTATTATATTTTTTATACATTTGATGCGTCTTGGAGTGTAGCCAATACTTTTATATTTTTCTACACATTTGAACCTTTCGCTTTTCCCAAAATTTCAAAATTTGTCGCTTCTTTCTAAACCAAGTTAGGTTTAGGGTTAATTTATTTTGTTGAGATGTCCCGATTCATTGAATGACTATTTGATGAAAGGGAATTGCTATGCATGACCTTGAAGTAATTGATCCCTTCAATATGGTCAATTACAAGGATGTATTATTTATTTTTTATTCATAAAGTCTTTAACAAAAATCGATCAAACATGAAAAACGTATTACTCTTTATGCTTGCTTTTTTTACTATTCCTTCTCTGTTTGCTGCGGGCAATGAAAACATAGAAAAACTAAATATTCCTACTTCAGGATCTCACATTGGATCTTATACCGGAGACATGAATACCTTATGGAATTATAAAGGAACCCATTCCTCAATTGCCGCTTATACTATAGCCGGGACCAGATCAATCGTATTCGCTTCAAGTGGTGCTAGAGAATTGGTTGGTGAATCTGGCATAGATGGAGTAGGGGATTTAAGTTTTAGTATCCGATCTTATTTCAATGGAGGAACGGCAGCAGATCGTTCAGTTGAAGTTTTTGTTGCGGGCGTTAGTCGAGGAACTTTTACGCTTGCTGCGATGAATGTAGTTGAAAATTACATGATTACGGATATTGTAGAGGAGGGAAATGTGGAAATTAAATTTGTAGCAACAGGGACGCAAAGGTTGGTCTTAGATAATATTTCTTGGACGAGTCCACCCACTTTATTACCAGTGACTATGACTTCTTTTTCAGCACGTCAGTCTGATGTTACAATAGAATTGAATTGGCAGACAGTCACCGAAGAAAATAATGAATACTTCTCTATTGAGCACAGTACAGATGGTAGAAATTATGAAGAAATCGGTCAAGTCAATGGCGCAGGAACAACGACAGATCGACAAGATTATGCTTTTACGCATAAAAATCCAAGTGAAGGAATTCATTACTATCGTTTACAACAATTTGACTTTAATGGTGCGAGTACTTACAGTTCAGTGGTGGTTGTTTCTATAAAAAGCGATCAACCAATTAAAGTTTTCCCAACGCAAGCCTTTGAGCAAATAACGATCTCATTTGCGGAAGCGACTAAAAAAGAAATGCTTGTTTCGGTTTATGATATCATGGGACGAATGGTCTTATCTAAATCATTAGATGGAGAGACAATCGAAAATAATTTGAGTGTATTCTCTTTAGAAAAAGGACACTATTTCCTTCAGGTAGAAAATGGAAGTGAAACTTATATACAGCGATTTATTAAGATGAATTAAAAGATTGGTCAACTAAATTTATTGTACTGACTTAATCTTTTTAAAAGAGATTGGAAACTCCCCCCGGCAGGTGATGACTCAAGTAGTTGTCATCTGTTTTTTTATTCATTTTTGGACAAATTAAAAGTAAATCATAATTGTTAAACCGGAGAAGCTGTTTGTTTTTTGAATCAAAAAAGCTTATCTTATAATATTCAAAAACAAAAAACTATGACTGAATTACGCCGAGTACTATTGATACTCTTTTGCTTCCCGTTTTTGTCTTATTCCAATTTAGAAATGGCAAGTACCTCAGATCCTTCTTTGGTAGCCTATTATTCTTTCAATCAATGCGATGCACGAGACGATAGTGGCAATGGCTCTGATGGTCGATTGATGGGAGGGGTGAGTTGTTGGTGTGGAATTGATGAAGATGGATTATTGTTTGATGGTCAAAATGATTATTTAGAATTTTCTGGTTTGGTCAATAATTATTTTAATACTTCTGATTTTACAGTGAGTTTTTACTTTCGCGTAGAACGTAAATCAATCTTTCGCGAAAGCTTGATCTCTAAAAGATCGACTTGTACAGACGAACATACTTTGGATATACAACTTGATTTATCTCATGCTGAGATTCGAACGGAAGTCATTGAAAAAGAAGGAAAAGATTATGGTGATATTTCTCCTGAAATTGAATCAATGGGGTGGCATCACTTTGCATTAGTGCGGGAAGGCACCAAAGCTTATACCTATATCAACGGAGAACTCATACGGACTGGTCGACGTTGTAGCGGAGTGGATATTTCAAATGATACTCCCTTGTCTTTTTCTAATTCCACTTGCGTAGGAAGAGGAGGAGCTAGACGTTTTAAAGGAGTATTAGATGAATTGAGAATTTATGATCGCGCCTTAGAACCAGAAGAAATAGAAGCCTTATATGATTTATATCCTGTCGAAAATGCAGCCTCAGATTGTTTTACCTAATCTCAGAATTTTAGCATTAGGAAAAAAGACTTGAATGAAGTAAGATTTGCCAACTTACATGCATACTTCTTTCAAGTCTTTTTTCTATAATTTCCACTTTTAATTTAGATCCAAACGAAATCTTTTCCCTAAACGCTATTTTCCCACATAAAGACCTTACCTTTGCGGCGTCTATTTATCCATTTATATAAAAAAATGATCACCTATGTTTGGAGATATGGAAGAGAAGCAGAAACAGCTTCAAATCAAATTAAGCCAAATTGAAGTTTCTGCTACAGCAGGAGAAGGCGCAATTAAAGTCATGGCCAATGCTAACCGAGAAATTACCAATATAGCTATCGATAAATCAGCAATAGATTTAGAAGATATGGAACAATTGGAAGATTTATTATTGGTGGCTGTGAACAGAGCAATTGCTTTAGCTGCAGCTAAAGAAGCAGAGGAGGCGCAAAATTTGCTTAAAGATATGTTACCACCCGGAATGGATGGCTTATCTGGCCTCTTTGGGTAAAATAATGTTAATTTCACTACGTTAAATACATTGTGATCGAAATTTAATTGGATTATAATGTATTCAAGATTCAACTATTTTCGTATTCAAGATTATAATTAGAGAAATATTAAAAATATTGAGTAACCTTTGACACAGAGCATTCAATACACTATAATTTTAAAGTTGGTCTATCTCCAATAGTATTTAATAAAAATGGATCAAGTCCTTTTTACTTGTTGAAATAAATTTAGATGAGAAATTTTATTACAATTCTTTTGTTTTTCTGTTCTACCGCTCTATTGGCACAGCCTAGTGGCCTAGTGGCTTATTACTCCTTTGATGCTTGTACAGCAGATGATGATAGTGGAAATGGTGGTGCAGGTTTGATTATTGGGAATCCTGCTTGCGAGTGTGGGGTAATAGGAGATGCTTTAAAACTCGATGGAACAACTGATCATGTTATTTTATTGACCACGGTTAATAACTTCTTTGATCGACAAGATTTTACAGTTAGTTTTTATATGAAATCTGCTAATTCACAAGGAACGCAAATTGTATTGTCTAAAAATTTGACTTGTGATGAAAATAATTCCTTTACCGTAAAGGTAACGCCAGCCTCTAATACTTTAGCCGTAGGACTTTCTGAAAATTCGAGTAAACAAGCTAATGTCAATTCTCAGTTGGATTTCAACACTTGTTGGCAACATGTGGTATTTACTCGCCGTGGGGCGAAAAGTAGTTTGTATTTAAATGGAAAATTAAAAGATGAAAGCAGTGCAGTTTCTCAAGTGGATATTGATAATGCAGGGATTTTGACTATTGGCGGAGGCGCTTGTGCAGAATTTAATATAGACAATCGTTTTGCTGGATTAATCGATGAACTTCGGGTGTATCGTCGAGCGTTAAATATCAATGAAATTAAAGAATTATATGTTGCACCAGACCAGATTGCGACCTTAGACCAAACGATCTTTTTGGGTGAATCAGTTGACGTAGAATCCAATGCAAGTTGTGCTACGGAGTTTACTTGGGATCCAATTGACTTTATCGATAGTCCACTAGAAAAAGATGTAGTGATCACTCCTGAAGAATCTCAAGTTTATACCTTGTTTTTTGAAGATGATGTTTGTTTGGCAAGTGATAGTATTCGAATCACCGTTATCGATCCAAATGATTTAGCATGTGATGAGGTATTTCTACCAAAAGCATTTACACCAAATGGCGATGATTTAAATGACTTTTACGGAATTAGTAATCCCTATGCCATTCAAGATTTGATTTCATTTGAAATTTTTGATCGTTGGGGAGGACGTGTATTTTTTACAGATAATGAAGTGGAACAATGGGATGGTTCTTTCAATGGAGAACCGATGAATCCTGGAGTATTTCTTTATCGAGTTCGATTCCGTTGTGACGGAAAAGAAGATACGGTAGTAGGAAGTGTAGCGATTATTCGTTAACAAACTCACTTAAATCCATCAAATCCGATATGCTCTATTCAAAGACCATTTTGGCCAACCAAAAGAGCTGAAAATTACCCTACAATTACTAAATATAGCGTGATATCTCAATGATATATCCTCCCTCCTTGTTTCCTTTTGTTATATTCACGTCTTAAAGTAAAGAATTTGACAGCCATGGAGCAACCATAAAACCTTAGAAAGCATCTAGTAAAGGTACTGTGTAATTTAAACTTTATCATCTTCGCTTGAATGTGTTAAACTCAATAACAGCAAAGAAATGAATACATATTTAAAAATATTGTTCTTAGGAGCCAGTCTATCATTGGGCTTTTCTGCTTGTCAGAATGACACACCCGATAATACAGTAGAAGAAAAAAAGGTAGGAGAAACACCTGCTCCTGCTTCAACAACAACCGAAATGCCCAGTGCTAGTTTAGCTGAGAATAAAGAAGAGATAGCTGCGAAAAAGAAGAAGGCTGAAGCTTTGATGAATCAAATGAAAAAAGATTCTGTAGAAACTGAAAAGGTAAGAGTGAAAAAGGAAAAGAAAGAAGCTGCTCGCGAATTAAGGCGTAAAAAGAGGAAAGAAAAAAGGAGAGCAGAACGAAAAAGAAAACTTGCTGAGAAAGAGGCTGCTCTAGCTGCTGCAAAAGCTCAAAATGATGCAGGAAATCAAGGTGTCGTAAAAAATACGTCCGTTCAAGACACGGACGAAATAGTTGAAGAACCTCTTAGTTCCAACAATGGAAATGCACGTATTCGTTTTTCAGAAATGAGTCATGATTATGGAATTATTCAACAAGGAGAAGAAGTCAAGCATAAATTTAAATTTAGAAATACCGGTACTACAGAATTAGTCATTTCTAATGTAACCGTCAGTTGCGGTTGTACGCATCCTAGTTATCCTTTTATTCCTTTAGCTCCAGGAGAAGAAGGCTATATCGGGGTTCATTTTGATAGTAAAGGTCGTCTAGGCAAGCAAAAACCTACGATTACGGTTTACACCAATGCTCAACCTCAAAGTTATGATCTTCATCTAGAAGGCTACGTTGATGCTAGGCGCGAATCTGATGAAGCCATCCAAGATAGTTTGTAGTCAAATTTTTACTTATCTAGAATCCTCAAATGCTGAGTAATTCTTCTTTGTAGAGTTTTAGTAGAGACCATATTTAGGTATTTTACCTATTAATTATACTATATTGCATCCCCGAAATTATAGTTTTACTATTTATTTCCATTTTTCATAAAACCTAACCGGAATATCTATGATATCCGATCGTACTAGTATAAATCTTCTTTTACAGAAATCTCAAAGGCTGTTTACCTACAGGAAATTGGATAAGGCATTGAAGCTGACCCAACAAGCTTTAGATTTGTCTCGTGAAGTAGATTATCCTACAGGTTTGATTCAAGCCAATCTTTTATTAGGCTGGATTGAAATGACCAAAGGTCGATATCAAGGGAATGCCAAGAATTATCCAAAAGCACTAGAATATGTTGAAGCGGCTAAGGCGCTCAGTGATTCAACTGGGAACGAAAAGCAGATAGAAATTTTATTAGCCTTCAACAATGTTTATCAAAATCAACAAGACTTTGATACAGCTGAAAATTTTTGCCAAAAGGCACTAGATAAGTCTAACAAAGAGGAGGACCTGAAAAATAAAATCTTATGTTGGTGCGCCATAAGTAATTTATCCATTCGACAGAATAAGTTTGAAGATGCACTAGAATATGCACAAAAGGCACGTCACGAATTAAAACAAAACAAAGCACTTGCATCTGATAAAATGTTGGTTGCTGAGATCTACAATCAGCTTGGACAGGTTTATATCAAACGACAAGAATATGGAAAAATATTGGATTATGGACAGACCGTCTTAGAGCTAAGTAGAGCACTAGGAGATATTGAAAAAGAGATTACCTCTCTGAATAATATTGCTATTTTTTATGGTGTCAAATCAGATTATAAAACCGCGATGCAATATTTTTTAGAGGCTTTAGATAAAAGTAAAGCGGTTGACTTTCGTCAAAATATTGCACAATGTTTAATTAATATTGCAACGATCTATGCTCATCTTTTTAATTTTCAAGAAGCTATCCTTCGATATAAAACCATGCTTGAAGAATACGAGGATGTATTGATGACCAATACTAAAATCATCGTTTATAACAATCTGGGGAATATTCATTATCAATTAGATGAACAAGAGCAAGCTGAATTTTATTTTGAGAAGGCCCTAAGTCTGTCTAAAGAGAATAGTTACAAGGAAATGATTGCACATTCCCTTGCTCAATTAAGTAGAACTAATGTCGCTAGAAAGGACTTAGGTAAAGCATCAGAAAATGCGAATCAAGCTCAGGAGTTAATACAGAATCTAGGGGAGGTCAATGGAAAGCAAATCAATTTCATCAATTTAGGAAATATTGAATATCATCTTGATAATTTGGACGAAGCTATAAAATTGACCAGTAGAGGAATTGCTGCCGCTAAACGAATGGGAGATGAAGCTACTGAAATTCAAGGTTATCAATTGCTGGCCAACATTTACCGAAAGGCGAAAAAATTTGAGAAAGCATTAGATTATCAAATGGTATATTCCAAAGCTCAAGAAAATTTTTCTAAAGAGCAACGCAATCGCTATATCATTGATTTGGAAATCAAAAATGCCATCAAAGAGAAACAAACTGAGATAGAGCAACTGACCAAAGAGAATGAATATCAATCTCTTTTATTGAACCAAAGCGATCAAATCGCCAAGCAAAATGCGCAACTCATTGCGGCCAACGAAGAGTTGAGACAATTTGCCTATGTGGCTTCACATGATTTAAAAGAACCATTGCGAATGATAGGGAGTTATACTCAACTGATCTATCGAATGCATGGAGCAGATTTTAATGAAGATTCGAAAATTTATTTTGATTTTGTAAAGGAAGGAGCCGAGAGAATGAATAACCTTCTAGATGCTTTATTGAGATATGCGACGATTGGAAAAACGGACGAAGACTTAGATGAAGTAAAAATTAAAGATGTAGTAGATATTGCTAAAATAAATTTGCGGGTTAGAATTGAAGAATCGAATGCTACTATTCATTCTGAAAATTTGCCTATTGTTTTTTCTTCACAATCTCTTTTAATTCAGCTGTTTCAAAATTTGATTAGTAATGCCCTAAAGTTTCAAAAACCAGACGTAGCTCCTGAAATTTTTATTACGGGTAAGAAGATAAAAGAGGAATATATCATTCGTGTCAAAGACAATGGAATTGGAATCAAACCGGAATATAAAGATCGAATTTTTGTAATCTTTCAACGACTTCACAATCGAACGAAATATGAAGGAACAGGAATTGGTCTAGCAATTTGTTATAAAATTATGCAACGACTGGACGGGAGAATTTGGGTAGAACCCAACGAAACAGGAGGTGCAACTTTTTGCATAGTTATACCTATAAAGAAAAATATAATAGATTAATTTTATTCCTAATCCTAAGTTAAAAGGAGGAAACTGCCTGGCAATTTCCTCCTTTTTAATGATCCTAAGCAATAAGCTAAGCCTTAATGGAGTAAGGTAACATCACCCCGATAGAGTAAGGTTAGTCCATCAACAAAGGTAACTTCAATCAAATAGACGTATACTCCGGGATTCATCTTCTTACCATTGAAGGTCCCATCCCAACCACCTGTGCTCGTATCATTATTGGTTAAAAGAGGAGCATCATCTGGTCGTGCAAAGACAACTTCACCCCATCGATCATAGATTTGAAAACTATTTATGGATTGTACACCTAAACCAATAAAAGGCTTAAATGTATCATTAGTACCATCACCATTAGGACTAAAAACATTTGGTACATAGACATTTCGATTTTTGTCAACATCTATAATGATTTGATCCGTACCACTACAACCAGCGGTATCATAAACAGTCAATTGGTAAAGCGTTTCTTCTTGTGGCATGACCAAGATATCAAAACATGAAACATCATCACATTGAAATTCTCCTTCGGGTTCCCAAACTACAGAGTCAACTGGTAAGAGAGAACCAATAAAAGATTCAATTAAGGTACTGTCTCCTAACTGTATTTCATAATCATCGGGTAGACTAACTTGTACTGGAGCCGGTTGAGGAACGTTGACTGTTTCTGTCATAGAAGGACAGTTTTCATTATCGAAGACAATAATATCATGATCCATTCCACCTAGAATTGGGATCGCAGCATTGATCGGTCGTTTAGGTCCTCCATCTACAGAGAATTGATAAGTGGGGCCATTTCCACCAAAAGAAGTATCAATAGTAATCACCGTTTGGAATCCGAAACAAAGCGGAGGAGTAATTTCTCCAATATCAAAAATAATGGCTTCTGGTTCCACGAAAGTGTAGGCAACGTCATCGGTACAACCCTTTGGATCTGTTGCTGTGATAGTGTAAGTACCTGCGGATAAACCGACTGCTGTTAAACTATCAGACGCTGCTGGTGCTGACCATTCATAAGTGATGGTACCCTGATTTCCTCCTTCTGTTATCACGGATATTTCACCATCCGATCCACCACTACAACTCACCAAATCAATCGACATAGAATCCACTAATACGCTAAAGGGATCAGGTTCGCCAATGTCAACATTGATTGGAAAACTACAACCGTTAGCATCTGTAATACTTAGTAAATACGTCCCCGCAGAAACACCTGTAATCGTTTGACCAGCAACCATTGGATTTAACCATTGGTATTGATAACCTGGTGTACCTCCGGTTGCAGTAATGGTTGCCGCTCCATCACTTTCGCCAAAGCAACTCACAGCAGTAATCGATCCGGGGTCTGGAAGTACCGTGATTGGATCTGGAGCATCAACAAATACAGAATCTATGATACCACAATTTAGATCACTAATCGTTACAAAATTCCAACCCGCACAAAGTTGGGTAGCTACGCCATCATCAACTCCAGGTTGTACGCCATCAAGAGATGACCAAGTATAGTTATAAAAACCAGTACCTTCTGTACCACCAAAAGCATTTGCTATAGCTCCTCCATCACAAACATTGGTCGCACAACTGACCGGTGTAATCGTAGATGGATCAAACTCGACTCCAATTGCTGGAGGACAAGGCAAAAAGACACTGTCTACAATGAAATCACAATTATTTGCTTCTGTAATTGTATAGGAATAGGATTCACCACATATCAAATTAGACAAAGGATTTATAGTGGTTCCATTTTCCCAAAGGATGGTATACGGCATGCTTCCACCACTAGGTATTAATGAGATTTGTCCTGTTGGAGCTACTTCATCTGGACAAGTAGGTGGTGTAGCATTTACAGTTACACTAAGCTCTGCGGGGGCATACAAGGTCGCACTATCGACGGCCATACATCCATCATCAGCAGTGACTGTTACGTAATAAGTCCCTGCGGGGATATTGTTTAAAACAGAATCTACACTTCCAGTGGGATTTGGATCCCATTGATAATTTGAAATGGGGACATTACCCGGTGTTGCATGAACAATGAGTTGTCCATTTAAATCATTTGGACAAGCCACACTAATAGAATCAAAAGAGGTAATAACTGGAAGTATTGGTGCATTGATATCAATACACATCACATCAGGACACATGTTGTCATCTGTTGCGGTGACACAATAAGTACCTGGAGCTAAATTAGAAATAGAAGGTCCTGAATCTCCATTGTCCCAGCTATAATTATAAGTACTGTTCGGAACTCCTCCAGTCGCCACAACCGTTACTGCTCCATCCATTCCTCCTCCTCCGCAGGTTACATGTGTAGGTAAACCAACAGTGTCTAGCACAACTGGAAATCTTAGTAAGGTCTGAGTTCCCGGTGCTTCGCAGCCCATAGCATCTGTGATGGTGACGGTATAAGTGCCATTTGGTAAATTATTAATCATCATTGGGTCTGTACTCATGGTTGACCATAAGTAAGTATAAGGAGCAACTCCACCGCCTGAAGCTGTAATGGTTACTGCTCCATCAGAATCCGTTGAACAAGTTGGGTCTTGAAACGAAGTTTGAACGCCCAATGGAATATTATCGACAATTTCAATTGTTTCTATTTGAGCTACACCTAGGTTATCTGTTACGGTTACAGAATAATTGCCGGGAGGTAAAGGAGAAATCTCTTCAGGAGTACCGCCACCAAATGGGATACTACCAGAGCCATTATTGGACATGTTTCCTACTTGTTCCCAATCATAAGTATAAGGTTGAGTTCCTCCATTCGCAACAATTGCAAACGAACCAGTGGATAAAGCGTTCGTAGTAGAGCAACTGGTCAGGTCAACGATGACATTTGATACCGTAACAGAACCTTGATTGATAATATAAGCGATTTGACTATTTCTTAACTCATGAGTAACTTCAATAGGTATAAAGCCATCTACAATCACTACAGGAGTAACGGTTCCCAAAGTACCAAGTACATCAAAACAGATTTCAAAGAGTGTTTCTCCATCTGAAAAGGTCATTGGTGATGGGAGCGGAGATGTCTGAGCAGAGACACTAATAAAGTTGTTGGGATTTGGTGGTCCCCAATTGAGTGTATTAGTAGCGAGTACTCCATTATTGATGCCGGTGAAGTCTAATAAGGTTTCATCCCATTCCATTATAAACTGAATGGAAAAGACATCCGTGAAATTTTCTATCGTTAAATCCAAGCAAACATTTGAACCAGGACTGGCAAAAACATTTTCTAAATTGAAAATAACTTCCGTACAAGCAGCCATATCAAAATCCATGGTGCTACTACAGCCCACTTCATCACTGATGACTGCTCGATAAAGGCCAGGAACAGGCGCACTAAACACAAAGATAGAATCCGCATTATCTTGATAATGATTATAAGCAGATGGGTGAATGGCTTTTATCGTTGGATCAGAGACCAAAAATATATCAATAATATAGTTCGAGCCATCTAATTCTGAAACACCGCCTCGAAGTTTCATGGTTGCGCTACACCCATTAGCTCCTGCATTGCCATTGATTTCTTCAAAGGTAATTGGATTCAAATAGGCCACGGAAAATGCATCTGCGGTATTGACATCAATACATGGTCCATTTATTCCTCCTCCTAACTCAAAGCCTTGAGTAGCGTAATCATCCATTGTAATTGGAGCAAGCCAAATTTCAACAGCATCCCCATCATTAAAAAAGTTCTGTACGACTCCATCATTAACAATAACTCCATCTCCATTTCCACTAGGATCAAAACCTTGATTCGTCACAAAAAGTGAATTTACTCCTGGATCAGGATCGGTGAAGTTACAAGGATCTGTTTTTACTGTTGGAAAATCAGGCCCATCAACTGTAGGTAGACATTGATAAAATGCATAAGCAAAACCAGGATCGGTCGATGAATTTGGATCACCACTTAAATTACCACCTTGATGTGTGATATATAGTGAATCACCAGGACACAAAAAATAGCGATTGGCAATAGTACTCATTCCCATATTGGTGATGCCAGGTACCTGAGTAGAAGTTCCTGCGTCAGCAACGGCTCCAGGTGGACAAACAAAAGAACTACTCAAGGTTGTAGCTTGATTGATATCATCAAAAGTCGTTCTTGTCGGCATTTGGGAAAATCCCAATGTAGATATGAATAGAAAAAGCGATAGAGGGATTATACGAGTGATCATGTTTGTTCGTATTATTTTATGATTTAGAACTGTTTAAGTAACTAGATTTACTAAATCAACTTTTCACTTTGGAAAAGCTATGTTTTAGTAATTATGCTCAAATTCAGGCAAAAATAGGTATAGGAGTCGAAATATTAAATTTAGTACTCATTTATTATTTCTGCTGAACTTAATTTTTTTTGAAATAAAGATATCTTAGTCTCTCTTTTTGTGTTTTTACGTTATAACTGCCTTGTAACACACGAATGTATTTCAATCAGGGGAATTTATCGGAATAGACTAAAGAAGGCGAAATTTAAAGAACACCTTTCGGGTTCTTAGAGAAACTCATATAAATACGCAAAAACCATGCACTTTAGTGCCCAAAGTTACATTTAAATGATAGATAATTTCAGCTTTGTTTTCTACTAATCATTTGCTTTGCCTACTATTTTACCTTTTAAGATCACAGATTCAATCAAATTACTCCCAAAAGCATAGGGCATATACGCGATAGAAGGAATCTTTTTAGTCACCAAAAGACTAGCAAATTTTCCTCGTTTGATACTTCCAAAATCTTTGTCTAATTCCATCGCATAGGCTCCATTAATGGTGGCCGCATTAATAGCTTCTTCTGGAAGCATTTTCATATGAATACAAGCCAAAGATAAAACGAAAGGAATGCGTCCCGATGGCGTTGTTCCAGGGTTAAAATCACTAGCCAAGGCAATTGGTAAACCTGCATCAATCATCTGACGGGCAGGTGGATAATGATCATTCAAAAAAAACGGAGCAGATGGAAGTAGAGTAGGGATGGTCTGACTATTTTTCAAACAAGCTATCTCTTTTTCATTTACCACCTCTAAGTGATCTACAGACAAAGCATTATGGCGAACAGCCGCTTGAATTCCTCCCATACAATTGAATTGATTGGTATGAATCTTTGCTCTTAATCCATATTTGGCTCCAGCCTCCATAATCTCTTCTGCTTCGGCGACGCTGTAAAAACCTTTTTCACAAAAAACGTCGATATAATCAGCCAATCCTTCTGAGGCAATTTCTGGTAACATTTTATTTAA
Source organism: uncultured Saprospiraceae bacterium (assembly GCA_964441245.1). Lineage (GTDB taxonomy): Bacteria > Bacteroidota > Bacteroidia > Chitinophagales > Saprospiraceae > JALZUU01. The sequence continues at coordinate 14,771 of CAYTVR010000020.1, forward strand.
AACGATATCCAAATAAGCCCTTCGATTCTCTTTGTATTGCATGGGCAAAGCATGCGCACCTAAAAAAGTAGCTTTAATGGCTACGTCTGTATTTTCTTTTAATCGGCGGATCACCCGAAGCATTTTTAGCTCACTTTCGTAAGTCAAGCCATAACCACTTTTGATTTCAATTGCCCCAGTTCCATATTGAGTAACTTCCGTTAAACGTTGTTGAGCATCTGCGAATAATTGTTCGGCTGAAGTGGCTTGTAACTTTCGAGCAGAGTTGAGTATTCCACCACCTTTTTTGGCGATTTCAGCGTAAGAAAGTCCTTCTATTCGGTATACAAATTCTTTTTCTCTGCTTGCCGCAAAAACGAGATGTGTATGTGAGTCACACCACGTCGGAAAGATCATTTTTCCTTCATTATCAATAACTTGTGAAATATTTTCTGGGCAAGTTTCCATTTCCCCAAAATCCTTGATCCGTTCTCCCTCTATTAATAACCAAGCATTTTTTATGGTGGGTAAATGCTTTAATTGTGCGCCTTTAATAGGAAGGGAAAAACCTTCATTTTCTTCGACTTGAACTAATTGAGATATATTTTTAATGAGGAGTAATGACATATCTTTTGGATTAAAGGATAGGATTGTTTTGAAACAAACAGCCTTAAAATTTTCCTTTTGGAATAAAGAAACAAAGGTAATATTCTTAAACAATTTCAATGACAAAACCCCGATGTTTAAGTGAAACATCGAGGTTTTGTTTTATATCTAATCAATTAGAGATGGTTGTTTTAAATTTTTTCACATAGTGACTAACAACCAAAAACTTGAAACGAACTATATCGTGGCTAAATCTTTGGTCATTGCTTCCAATCCATTTTTAAGGACTTCTTGCTTGAATTGTTCTGCTTTATCTCTGGTGTAAAATTCGCCAAGCATTATTTTGTAAACAGGCGATCCATGGATCTTAGTAATATGAACAATAATCGGTTCTTTGAACAACTCTTCAAGTTTGGCTACTTCTCTCAATACATTGCCATATTCGCCAAAAGCACCAATTTGAACAGAGAATCCTTCAGATGCTTGTCGAGATACTTTGAAGCGAAAAAGTCCTTCGTCTACGATGACTGGTTTTGCCTTTTGAGGTTTTGGTGCCGCCGCCACAACAGGCTTTCGATTTGGTTTTTGTGGTGCATTTGCTACAGAAGGTTTGACTTCAGGTTTGATAGTTGGTTTGTTGACTACTGGTTTTTCGACTCTTGGCTTTGGTTTTTGTGGAGCTGAAGGTCGAGGAGTCTCTGCTATTTTTGACGGAGGTCGACTATTACTTGCCTGAACATTAGGCTTCTGAGGTTTATTATACTCGCTAGCAATGGCACTTTGATTGGCAGTTGCTTTCAATCGATTTTCTGGTCGATTGTGCTTTTGTAAAATTTTCAACATTTTGGAGGGAGATAAAGACTCTTGATATTGATCAATAATTTCACCTTTGGAGTTGAAAATTAAAATAGAAGGTAATATTTTAATGTTATAGAGTTGCTTGTAAGCAAAACCATCGAAATCATCTATATCTACTTTTACAGCGACATAATTTTCCTCTAAATACTTCATGACTTGAACATCAGAAAAGGTGGTTTCTTCCATCCAGCGACAAGGCATACACCATTTCGCAACGAAATCGACCATGTATAGCTTTCCTTCTTTAGCTGCTTTTTGTTTTGCTGTAGTTAAATTGCCTTTATGAAACTTGAATCCACTAGGCTTGGTGGAGGTGGCCATCAAGACTGGTAAGATCAATAACATGATACTTAAACGTTTGATAATGAGGCTCATAGTTAACGGTTATTTAATTGTGAAAATAATAGTGATTTCCACTCAAAACCTTACAAATAAATGATTTTGAGTCTTAAACACATTTTGATAATGCAAATATGATACCACATATTATTAAAATAACTCATTTGTAATAATGTATTTCAACTTTAACAATTTAAAAGATAATATGACTGAAGGTCGTTTACAGAATTAGCCCTAAATAATCTCTAGAATAGCATCTTAAAGCCTAAAACACCTAATAGAGTAAGGAACTATGATACATTTTTCCTACCTTGTGTGCCTTGTTTGATTTTGGAATAAGAGAGAGATTCTGAATCCTAATATCAAGCAAATTGAAAAAGAAAAATAACCTAGGAAGGGATAAAATATGTCACGTAAACTAGCAACGATAACCGGCGTACATGGGTATGTACCGGATTTTGTATTGACCAACAAGATTTTAGAAACGATGGTGGATACAAATGATGAATGGATTCATAGCCGAACAGGGATTAAGGAACGAAGAATCCTCAAGGGCGAAGGCTTAGGCGGGTCAGATATGGGGGTTGAAATGGTCAAAGGCTTACTTGAAAAAACAGGCACTAAACCTGAAGAAATAGAATTGGTCATTTGTGCTACCATTACAGGTGACATGGTTTTTCCAGATACAGCGAACACTATTTGCGATAAAGTAGGTATCAAAAATGCGTATGGTTTTGATATTAATGCGGCTTGTTCAGGATTTTTATATGCTTTATCCACGGGAGCTCAGTTTATCCAAGCTGGGACACATAAAAAAGTTATTGTGATTGGAATGGATGTCATGTCTTCCATTTTAGATTATACAGATCGAACGACCTGTGTGATTTTTGGGGATGGTGGTGGAGCTGTTTTATTAGAGCCAACAGAAGATGGTTCTGGTCTACAAGATGCAGTTCTAAAATCGGATGGTTCTGGTCGGCATCATTTACATATGAAAGCTGGCGGTTCATTAAAGCCGCCTAGCGCGGAAACAGTTGCGGCAAAAGAGCATTTTGTCTACCAAGAAGGAAGGCCTGTTTTTAAGCATGCTGTCAAAGGGATGATTTCAGCAACCTCTGAATTGATGAAGCGAAACAATCTAACCAATGATGATATAGATTGGTTGATTCCGCATCAAGCAAATATTCGGATCATTAAATCAGTCGCAGAAGGGATGGATTTTCCTATGGAAAAAGTGGTCGTTAATATTCATAAATATGGTAACACGACCGCGGGAACTTTACCTCTTTGCTTATGGAATTGGGAAGATAAATTCAAAAAAGGTGATAAAATCGTATTCACCGCCTTTGGTGGTGGCTTCACATGGGGATCTTCTTATCTTATTTGGGGGTATTAGACAAATTTGACCATACTCTCTAAAGACAAGAACGAAGAACTAGAATAATCATCCTAGCAAATTATAGACAGTCTTTTAATTTTCAATCGAAAAAAAGAAAGGTAAACCTTATCTTTGCAGTGTTAAATAAAAGTGAAGTGTTCGAAAAGGATAGAAAGCGATGTTTTTATCTCCTTTCACTTTAAAGAATAAAAATAAATAATTTTCAAAATGGCAAATACATCAGATATTAAAAATGGTTTATGTATTGACTACAATCACGATATATTCTCTGTAGTAGAATTTCAACACGTAAAACCAGGAAAAGGAAATGCCTTCGTCAGGACGAAGCTAAAAAGTTTGACCACTGGAAAAGTGTTAGACAATACTTTCCCCGCAGGCCATAAAATCAGTGTCGTACGAGTAGAAAGACGAAAGTATCAATTTTTATATAATGATGACATGGGGTTTCATTTCATGGATGTAGAAACCTATGATCAAACCATGTTGAATGAAAAATTATTGGATAATCCTCTTTTACTAAAGGAAGGAGAAATCGTTGATATCCTTTTCCATTCACAAAAAAATACTCCATTGATTATGGATATGCCTCAGTATGTTAACTTGAAGGTGACTTACACTGAGCCGGGCCTAAAAGGAGATACCGCAACGAATGCAAGCAAACCTGCTACCGTTGAAACAGGTGCAATCATTAAAGTACCTCTTTTTGTGAATGAAGGAGATATGATTAAAGTAGAAACCAAAACCAGTGCTTACGTAGAACGCGTTAAGCAATAATGAGAAACCACTATTATGACCTTTAAAGAAATTCAAGAGCTCATCAAGCTCATCAACAAATCAAACCTTACCGAATTTAAAATGAAAAATGGAGACTTCAATCTCTCTATTCGAACAAAAAAATATGGTAGAGGAAGAATATCTCAAATTGTACAACCTCAACAACAGATGGTGCCCGTATCTGCTCCTATGGCAACGGTTCCAATGCAAGCGGTACAAGCAGCTCCACCACCACCTCAGCCTAGTGCACCTGTAGTGAATGAAGCCCTTCAAAAAGAAGCAGCTGAAGAGGATTCAACAGCTGGTTATCTTGAAGTTCGTTCACCGATCGTAGGTACTTTTTACCGAGCTCCATCACCTGATAAACCTCAATATGTCAAACCTGGGGATCGGATCGAAGTAGGTACGGTGGTTTGTATCGTAGAAGCAATGAAATTGTTTAACGAGATTGAATCAGAAGTGGCTGGAACTATTGTGAAAGTGATGACCGACGATGCCAGTCCAGTCCAGTTTGATCAAGTTTTATATTTAGTTGACCCTAAAGGGTAAATTTTGCAGCTCAAGTAATAATTATTTCATTCTTTTTTATTTCGAAAAGGAATGATTCATTTTATTGCATTTTGCAAGAGAGACAACTAAATTTTAGCATTTTAATAACGAAAATTTGCCAAGAGAAAACATATGTTTAAAAAAATTCTCATTGCCAACAGAGGTGAAATCGCCTTAAGAATAATCCGAACCTGTAAAGAAATGGGGATCAAGACAGTTGCTGTCTATTCCACCGCTGATCGGGAAAGTTTGCACGTTCGTTTTGCTGATGAAGCAGTTTGTATTGGACCAGCTTCTTCTGCACTATCCTATCTCAATATTCCTCAAATTATGGCGACGGCCGAAATTACTAACTCGGATGCAATACATCCTGGTTATGGTTTTTTGGCTGAAAATGCTGATTTCGCTGAAGTTTGTACAGAATATGGAATCAAATTTATTGGACCTTCACCGACGCAAATTCGGATGATGGGGGATAAAATTACTGCCAAGGATACCATGATTAAAGCTGGTGTTCCAGTTGTTCCTGGTTCTGATGGTTTATTGAAAGATGCCAAACAAGCTAAGAAATTAGCGAATGAAATTGGTTATCCTGTGATCCTCAAAGCAACAGCTGGTGGAGGTGGAAAAGGAATGCGAGTGGTCTGGAAAGATGATGAAGTTGAAGAAGCATTAGACAAAGCCAAACAAGAAGCGAAAGCATCTTTTACTAATGATGGAATATACATTGAAAAATTTATTGAAGAACCTAGACACATAGAAATTCAAATCGCTGGTGATCAATTTGGAAACGTTTGCCACCTTTCTGAACGAGAGTGTTCTATTCAGAGACGTCATCAAAAATTGGTGGAAGAATCTCCTTCTCCTTTTATGACGACTAAGTTGCGGAAACAAATGGGAGAAGCAGCGATCAACGCTGGGAAAGCCATTAAGTACGAAGGAGTTGGAACTGTAGAGTTTTTGGTAGACAAACACCGGAAATTTTATTTCATGGAAATGAATACTCGGATTCAAGTAGAACATACCGTCACAGAAGAAGTAATTGATCATGACTTGATCAAAGAACAAATAAAAATAGCTGCGGGGATTTCCATTTCTGGTAAAAATTATATTCCTCAAATGCATGCGATTGAATGTCGAATCAATGCTGAGGATCCTTTCAGTGATTTTCGTCCAAGCCCTGGTACCATTGTTTCCTTTCATAGTTCAAAAGGGCATGGAGTACGAGTGGATACACATGTATACGCAGGCTACACCGTACCACCTCATTATGATTCGATGATTGCAAAATTAATTTGTCGAGCGCAAACTCGTGAAGAATGTATTGCTAAGATGCAAAGAGCATTGGATGAGTTTATTGTTGAGGGCATCAAAACCACGGTACCCTTTCACCAACAATTAATGCGAGACGAAAATTTCAAAAAAGGAGATTTCCATACAGGATTTGTCAATACTTTTGTATTGAAAAAGTAATCGCCATTAGAAGAAATAATGAGTAAGGTTATAAAAATTTTACCATTGCTAAACAGGTAATCAGTTTTTATAAAAATTGATTACCTGTTTTAATATTTAAGAAAGATTTGTATCCATGCAGCAATTTAGAAAATTTATTTTTCGATACTTGAGACCTTATAAAAGTCTGATTGCTGCTAATATGGTGAGTAATATGCTAATGGCACTTTTTACGGTGGTCAGTATTCCTGCATTAATTCCTTTCCTTCAAGTGCTCTTTGACAATACACCTACTATCACAAGGGAACCAGATTTTGTTTTCTCCATTCAAGGGTTATTGGATTATGGAGCATATCACTTTAGTCAATTGATTGCAAAAGAAGGGAGAGAAGGAGCCTTGACTTTCGCCTGTGCTATTATCGTTTTGCTTTTCTTTTTAAAAAATCTCTTTCGTTATCTTTCTTTGTTTTTTATGTCTCCGATTCGTAATGGTATTGTTAGAGATGTTCGTCAGGAAGTATTCTCAAAGCTAGTAAGAATGCCTTTGGCTTATTATTCTGAAGAACGAAAAGGAGATTTGTTGTCAAGAGTTACTTCTGATGTACAGGAAATAGAGTGGAGTATTTTAAATACTTTAGAAGCTATTATCCGAGCGCCATTAATTATTGTTGGATGTTTATTAGTGATGATTTATCTCAGTCCTAGTCTGATGGTATTTGTATTTGGTTTGTTATTGTTTACGGTCTTGATCATTGGAGGAATCGGGAAAACCTTAAAAAAACAATCCACTCTTGCTCAATCAAAATTAGGATCATTGGTTACGATGGTGGAAGAAGCATTGTCCGGCCTACGGATTATTAAAGGATTCAATGCAGAGTCATTTCAAGAAGAAAAATTTAAAAAAACAAACCAAAGTTATCGAGATGTTTTGATGAGATTGTATTGGCGAAGGGATCTTTCTTCTCCTTTGTCAGAATTTTTAGGAATTTTGGTAGTAACGATTTTATTGTGGTTTGGTTCCAAACAAGTATTTACGGAACAGCTATCAGTGGAAACATTTTTTGCCTTTCTCTATGCCTTTTTCAATGTGATAGAACCTGCAAAATCTTTTTCTTCTGCTTTTTTTAATATCCAAAAAGGAATGGCCGCAGTAGATCGAATTGAAGAAGTATTGATGGTGGAAAATAGTATTGTAGAACTCGAAAATGCCAAATCCATTCAGGGGTTTAAATCTTCGATTGAATATCGAAAAGTTGAATTTACCTATACCGATGCGGAAGGACCCGTATTGAAAAATATTAATGTTAACATTCCACAAGGAAAAGTCATCGCTTTAGTCGGGATATCGGGAGCCGGAAAATCTACTTTTGTTGATTTATTACCTCGATTTTACGATGTAAGTAGTGGCGGTATTTACATTGATGGAATCAACATCAAAGAATATAAGATAGACGAGCTTCGTCGTCTAATGGGAATTGTTTCGCAAGAACCTATTCTTTTCAATGATAGTATTTACAATAATATTGTCTTTGGAATGGATGGAGTGGATGCAAAAAGGGTGAAAGAAGCCGCTCAAATTGCTAACGCACATGAGTTCATTATGGCTACGGAAAATGGCTATGAAACGGTGATCGGCGATCGAGGAAATAAACTAAGTGGTGGACAACGACAACGATTAACGATTGCAAGAGCTATATTAAAAAATCCACCCATTTTGATTTTAGATGAAGCGACCTCTTCGCTAGACTCAGAATCTGAGCGCTTAGTACAAGAAGCTTTATTGCACTTGATGCAAAATAGAACAGCAATCGTGATTGCTCATCGCCTTTCTACAATTCAACATGCAGATGAAATCATAGTGATGGAAGAAGGAAAAATTATTGAAAGAGGGACACATGAGGAATTGTTAAAATCAAATGGAGCATACCGAAAATTAGTCGCCCTACAAGCTTTTTAGCAAAAAAAGCTGTATCTTCCCTTTTAATTTTGTGAAAACTTTAACTAGCACTAGCCCCCATTTTATCTTTGCTTTGTTTAAATTAGTATTTAAACATTACTCAAAAAGGTAAACCTCAGATTTTGATTTTTGCCCAAAGCTATAAATTCTTGAAAACGAAGGTCAAAAGAATTAAATATTGGAACGAAAATAGCGGTTTATTTTAAAGCATTTTAAAAAAACGAGTAGCATTAAATCTTTGGTCATTAATCAATGATTTAGTTTTAACAGCAACTCAGGAGCTATAATTTCAGCTTATGAAAAAATACTTACTTTTTAGTTTTTTATTGGCTTGTACCTGTGTAAATGCACAAATCACCTTGTCCAATTCCTATTTTCCAGTTGTAGGGGATACCTTGAAGACTGCAATAGATGGAATGCCATCGGGGATTATCATAACGCCTCCAGGTGGAGATCAAACATGGGATTTCAATAGTGTACAAGGTTTGTCTCGTCAACAAATTATTCGACCAGCATCTGAAGGCGCACAAGTGGATCAATTTCCAAATGCAGAAATACTTCTGCGCTTAGGTAACGGTCCTGAAGGAGGAGATACTTATGTCGATGTAACGGATAATGTTTATGAATTAATTGGATATAGCGGAGTTGATCCGGCAGGGCTTGGATTAGAAGTCGTTGTCCCTTTCATTCCTGGAATCGTTGAACGTCGAGCGCCTTTGAGTTTTTTTGATATCAATACTTCTGAATCGAATATTTTGATAGCAGAATCTGCTGCGGAACTTCCAGCAGACTTGTTAGATATGCTACCTGTTACACCTGATTCTATTCGCTTACGTGTGAATGGTACGCGCTTGGATGTAGTGGATGCTTGGGGAACGTTAATGATTCCTGGTGGTGAATATCAAGTATTGCGAGAAAAAAGAACGACTCAACAAGAGACTCGATTAGAGGCGAAAGTTCCCCTTCTAAATTGGTTGGATGTAACAGACTTATTGCCATTTGATTTTCTTGGAAGAGACACGACCACGGTATATCACTTTTGGGGAAATGAAAAAGAACCTATTGCCGAAGTAACGGTAACTAATGATGAAGCAGAAATGCCTTTGTTCGTAGAATATAAAGACAACGGTTTTATTTCCTCTTCTCCATATATTAACACAGGCAAATCGGATGTATTGGCTTATCCGAACCCTGCGATAACAGATGTGCGATTTGATTTAATGAATCTGTCACCTGGAAAGTATAAACTTAAAATTTTTAATATTCTAGGGATTGAATTGACCTCAGAGGAATATGCGGTCAATACAAGTAGTAAAACGGTCAAAGTTGATTTAGGTGATTTCCGAAAAGGAACTTATTTGTATAGCTTGATTGATCCAAAAGGAAAAACAATCAGTACCAAACGGTTGATTATCATTAGACCTTAATCTTGAAAAAATAGTTGTCGATTTTATCGACAGAAGCCAGATATTGTAACAGCGGTATCTGGCTTTTTTAGAAAATAATTTTTACAAGTCGAATTGTATTGATCTTTTTTATTAAAGCTAATCTCGAAATTTTAGGCGAAAGCCATCATACAAAACAATAGAATAAAGCAAGAAAATGACCTAAACTCCCTCCAATGACAAAGACATGCCATATAGCGTGATTATAAGGAAGCTTTTCCCAAACAAAAAAAATAGTGCCTAGAGAATAAGATAATCCTCCTCCAAGTAGGCCGTAAAAACTAATCGAACTCATTTGATCAAGCATAAATGGGATTGTAAAAACACCACTCCATCCCATACTGATATAAAGCCAAAGAGATAACTTCTTAAATCGACCGAGGAAAAATATTTTATATAAAATACCAACTAAAACGATACTCCAAAGTAAAACTAAAAAAATCCAGCCATAGGGTTTGTTGAGGTATAAGAGTAAAAATGGCGTATGAGTGCCAGCAATCAAAAAGTAGATACAAATATGATCTATTTTTCGAAAAGTACTTTTCAACCTTTGATCGAGTAGACTATGATAAATAGTGGAAGAAGAATAGACCATCAATAAGGAGAGACAAAAAATAATCAAACCAAGTATTTGATACCATGTACCACTTTTGCTAGCTAATTGGATCAATATCGGGCTTGCAATAGCAAAGAGGACAAATCCAATTCCATGAGTGACTATATTCGCAATTTCTTCGCGACTGAGCGTCACGCTAGACTTGGGTGTGGGCATAATTTGCTATTGAACGTTTTTGAATGAAATGTGTATTTTATTAGATATGGTCTATACGCTTGTTTTTATCATATAATTCTTCAATGTCAAAATTAAGTATAATCTTTACTTTAATCATTTCTAGAATATAAAATTTATTATTTTTATGCTAAGCCAAAGACGATTCCTGTCTCTTTATAGCTCATTTTCGTTATGTTTTAGGAGTAGATTTCAATTTTTTGGATTGATACTCATCAACGATAGGAATAATTTTTTTTAGTCATATTATATATTGTGAATTTTACATTCAATAATCAAAATTAAACAAAGCATGAAAAGAAATTATCTTCTAATTCCCCTGATTGCAATATTCCTCATAAGTATGGGAGCGACGTGCAATAAAGAAGTCAGCAAGGCCACGACTACGCCTACTGTAGAAACAGAAATGGTTGGTGTCGGTTCTGCCGAAATGCCGAAGTATAAATACGAAACGGTTCCTGGTGATCCATTAGGTACTAAAATATATACCCTGAAAAATGGGATGAAAATGTTTATGACTGTCAATAAAGATGAACCAAGAATTCAAACCAATATTGCAGTTAGAGCGGGTTCTAAACATGATCCATCGGATGCTACAGGATTAGCTCATTATTTGGAACACATGCTTTTTAAAGGAACCAGTAATGTGGGATCATTGGATTGGGAAAAAGAAAAAATATTGTTAAAACAAATTTCTGATTTGTATGAAAAACATAGAGCAGAAAAAGATCCAGCAAAAAGAAAAGAAATTTATGCGGAAATCGATCGTACTTCTGGTGAAGCAGCTAAATTAGTAGCAGCCAATGAATATGACAAAATGGTCAGTTCTATGGGGGCTCGTGGAACCAATGCATACACTTGGGTGGAACAAACGGTTTATATAAATGATATTCCTTCTAATGAATTGAATCGATGGATGTCATTGGAGTCAGAGCGTTTTAAAGAATGTGTTTTGCGACTTTTTCATACTGAGTTGGAAGCGGTCTATGAGGAATTCAATATTAGTCAGGATCGAGATTTTCGAAAAGTGAGCAAGGCTGTTTATGAAACTTTATTTCCTAGTCACCCTTACGGAACTCAAACAACTATTGGTACTGGTGAGCATTTAAAAAATCCTTCTCACGAAAAAATTCAAGAATATTTTAATAAAAATTATGTGCCCAATAATATGGGAATGATCTTATCTGGAGATTTTGATCCAGATGAAGCAGTTGCTTCCGCAGAACGATTATTTGGTTCTTACGAAAAACAAGATGTTCCTAGATTTACTTTTCCCCCTCAGCCGGAGTTGACAGAAATAGTTCGGAAAGAAGTCATTGGACAAGAGTCAGAATACGTAGAAGTGGCTTGGCGATTTGATGGGATCAATAGTGGGGATGCTGAAAAATTATTGTTGATGGATGGTTGTTTTGCCAATGGGCAAGCGGGGTTGTTTGATATCAATTTAGTACAAAAGCAACAAGTATTGAGTGCTTATTCTAATCCAAGGCTCCACGAAGATTTTTGTATTTTTAAATTGCATGGCGAACCACGTGAAGGACAATCCTTGGAAGAAGTGGAGAAATTAATGTTGGCACAAATTGAAAAATTTAAAGCGGGAGATTTTGAAAGTTGGTTGCCAGATGCGGTGATCAAAGACATGAAGTTGAGTGAGATTAATTCTAATGAATACAACCGAGCTAGAGCGGGAGCTTTGACCAATGCTTTTATTTGGGGATTGGATTGGGGACAGTATGTCAACCGATTTAAGACCATGCAATCGATTAGCAAAGAAGAATTGGTTGCTTTCGCGAATAAAAATCTGAAAGACAATAACTATGTAGTGGTCTACAAACGAACAGGAGAAAGCAAGGACGCTTACAAAGTAGAAAAACCTGCGATTACTCCAGTGACTTTGAACCGAGAAGATAATTCGGATTATGCCAATAAATTTATGAAAGAAGAGTCCTCGCGTTTGTCGCCTGTCTTTCTGGATTATGAAAAAGATGTTCAAGTCCATAATTTGGATAAGGGCATTAAAATGGATTACATCGAAAACAAAAGCAATGAAACTTTTACGCTTTACTATATTTTAGAAATGGGTAAGGACAGTGATAAGAAATTACCTTTGGCGGTCAATTATCTTCCTTATTTGGGAACCGATAAATACACTGCAGAAGAATTGAAAAAAGAGTTTTTCAAATTAGGATTGAGCTTTGATGTATTTAGTGGTAATGATCGAGTGTATGTTTATTTATCAGGATTGGAAGAATCTTTTGAAGATGGGGTAAAATTATTTGAACACGTATTGGCCAACGTGAAAGGAGATCAAGAAGCATTGAAAAAAGGAATGGCTGATATTTTGACCGAAAGGGAAAACGCGAAAAAAGATAAACGAACGATCCTTCGATCAGCGATGTCTAACTATGCTCGTTATGGAAAAGCTTCAGCCTTTACGGACATTCTCACCCAAAAGGAATTAGAAGCAACGACTACGGATGAATTGGTGACTCGAATTAAAGGATTGACTTCTTATGATCATCGAGTCTTTTACTATGGTACTCAAAATCCATCTGTTGTGGCTAAAGTATTGAACCAATATCATCAAACACCAGCAACGCTAAAAACTTTATTGCCTGCTAAAAAATATCCTGAGTTGGATATGAAGGAAAGTAAAGTATACTTTGTAGATTTTCCAATGGTGCAAGCAGAAATTTTGATGTTGTCAAAAGGTACACCAAATTTTAACCTAGAAGAATACCTGATGGCAGAGTACTACAATAATTATTTTGGTTCTGGATTATCTTCTATCGTGTTTCAGGAAATCCGTGAATCAAAAGCTTTGGCTTATTCTGCCTATGCTTTTTATGGTTCTCCTCGAAAGAAAGATAAATCACATTATTTCCAAGCTTACGTTGGTACACAAGTGGATAAGTTAAAAGATGCGATTCCAGCCATGCAGGAGATTATTGAAAATATGCCGATATCCGATGTGCAAATAGATAATGCTAAGCAGTCGATTATGAAAAAAATTGAAACGGAGCGGGTCAACAAAACTCGAATATACTGGAGTGGACGAACCAATAAGGATCGAGGATACAATCGAGATTTACGAAAGGACACTTACGAAGCGGTGAAAAAGGCGACAAAGGAAGACTTGCTTGCTTTTCAGCAAAAATATGTCAAAGGAAGAAATTATACTTTCTTAGTTTTAGGTAGCAAAGAAAGTGTAGATATGGATTACTTGAAAACCATCGGAAATGTAGAAGAATTATCTTTGGAAGAAATATTTGGATATTAATGCTATAAGATAGCCACCATTTCGAAGTATAAAAGTTGGTCTTTGAGCTTCACTCAACAAGGTCATAAAATAAAACAGGGCTTTCCAATATGGAAGGCCCTCGTTTTTAGGTTTTTTCAGGTATCGCCAAAATGGCTTTAGGGATTCATTGCATTAGGCAATAAAACTATTTTTGGGACGTGATCGTTAAATATTGGTTCAGATGTGTTATCCTACCCAAGTGTAACCACCATCGTTTCGCTTAATTTTATTCACCATTTTTATTTTAGGTGAAGTAACAAAACTCTTTAAGCGTAGATTCTTTATTTTTAGTTTTTTATCTTTCATGGGTCAATAATTTATAGGTGTTATAGTGTTCGTTTAATTCTACTTATGATTACAGGCAATTTTGCTATGCCATTGTGTATTTGATTAATTGTTTGGAGTGGAACCACTTTGATAGTAGTTGGGGGATACTAATAAAGATTTATATTAAATATTAGTATTAATTTAATGTGTTGCAAAGATAATGCCAAAACCTTGTGTAATCCTGTTTAATTCATCAAAAATGAAGCTTAACTTACCTAGTCCGATACAAGCCATTCAAGCGGAAAGTCTAATAGAGGCGGGGATTCATTTGTATATAAAACGAGATGATTTGATTCATAAGGCGGTTTCTGGTAATAAATGGAGGAAGTTAAAATATAATTTAGCAGAAGCTCAAAAAAACGATAAAAGCACTATTTTGACTTATGGAGGTGCTTTCTCCAATCATATCTATTCCGTGGCTGCGGCTGGAAAAGTGCTTGATTTTCCAACTATTGGAATCATTCGCGGAGAAGAAAATAATGGATCTAATCCAACATTGAGTTTTGCTCGTTCCTGTGGAATGAAGTTATACTTTGTGAGTCGAAATGATTATCGAGACAAAACAAAGGCGCTAGAATTGATTGACGAATCTTTAGACGACTGTTATGTTTTACCAGAAGGAGGAACCAATGGTTTTGCCTTACCGGGCTGTGGCGAAATAGTAGAGGAAGTTCGACAGCAATGGAAAGGATCGCTTCCAGATTATTGGTGTTTGTCCTGTGGAACAGGAGGAACCATGGCAGGAATTTTAACGAAGATCAATCAGGAAGATGGAACGGTCCTTGGCTTTTCTGCATTAAAGGGCGATTTTCATCAAAATGACATTCAGCGATTATTAGAAAAAAATGAATGGAGTATCTCCGATGATTGGAGCATACAGACAGACTATCACTTTGGAGGATATGCACGTCACCAGCCAGCTTTAATTGATTTTATCAACGATTTTAAACGTCAACATCAAATTCAATTGGATCCAATTTATACAGGGAAATTATTCTACGGAATTTTTGACTTAGTCAAAAAAGGATACTTTAAACGCGGCACAAAAATACTGGCTATTCATACCGGCGGACTTCAAGGAATTGCGGGGTTTAACGAACGTTTCAATGGAATCCTCCAATGAGAAAGTCATAGGTTTATATCAATATATTGAATCTTATCCTCAAAGACAATTTTTTCCTAAGGCGTCTTTCTTATTCCATTTTTATAACGAACCAAGAAAGCATCTTTAAAACCCAATTGATGTGCTTTGAGCATTGCTTTTCTAGCTTCACTGACCGAAAAGAAATCAGCCAACAATACTCTTATCCAACCTTTTGCAGGAAGGTTTTCGGTATCTAAATGTCCCATCTGTTTGGCTTCTCTAAATTGTGGGTCATTGTCATTAAAACGAACCACCACTTTCAACTGAACTTTATAATATTCTCCCCTATAAACAGTCGCATTGGTCGTTGTTGTTGGGGTATACGTTTTGGTAGGTTCTTTATAAACAACGGGTGGTGTTGCTGGACGGGAATTGATAGGACTTGGCGTACTTACTGGACGTTGAATCACACGAGGAGACGTCGTATTTGTTTTACGCGGAGGCGTAGTTGTCGTTGTAACGGGCTGCCTAGAAGTTTGATTGACCATGGATGCTTTATCTAAGATCAAATCTTTTCCATAGCTTTTTTCATTTTCAAATTCTCTAGTATCAAAGTCAAAAGAAGCTTTTGCGAATCCTTCTGGTTCAGCTATGATTCGTAAATCTCGATCTGGAATCAATCCAAAAGAATAGTTACCATCAGGGAAAGTTCTCGCATCTAAAAGACGTTGTCTACCGTCACTTTTTATTTCATATAATTTGACCATGACATCTTTGATCAATTCATTATTGTTTTTTGCGATGATTTTTCCTTTGGCGATTAACTCTCTTTTGGGACTAGAAACAGAAAAAATATCTGCATTGGTGGAACTGATTTTTTCTAAACCAAATAAACGATTGGATACAAATAAAGCATCTCCTCCTGCGGGGTTGAAACTATAGTAATAATCATCACCTGGAGAATTAATAGGCGTTTCCATATTATTGACCGACGACCAATTATTTTTTTCACCCTTTGCTTTGAAAATATCATAACCACCAATCGTTACTTGACCATTGGAACTAAAGTACAAAGTTTTAGAAGCTAGATCATAAAAAGGGGTGACCTCATCACCAACGGTATTGACATCAGGTCCAGCGTTTTTGGGAAGTGTAAAATCAATATCTCCGCTATCGATTGGTCGAGTCATAAACCAAATATCCAAACCACCTTTTCCGCCAGGACGATCAGAAGAAAAGTAAAGGATTTCCATTTTTCCTTGATGCGCTACATGTGGATGAACAGCAGTAGTTCCTTCCATTTTTACATAATCGCGCAACTTGATAGGAGGAGCCCAATTATTGGATTTTCGAATGGTGAGGTAAATATCACATTTTGACGAAAGTCCTTGCCAACGTTCATTGGTGTTACAAACATTAAAATAGAAACGCTGATTATCAGGACTAAAAGTTCCATTACAAACGTGTCCTTCAATCTCTGGTAAATTAGGTTTTACCGCAGGGGTCCATTCTCCGGCCATTCGTTGTGATCGAAAAATCCTAGCCTTTCCTTCAATGGTAGAAGAGAAATATAAAATATCATCAGAGTAGGGAAGTGGCGCAAATTCGGCAGATGGCGAATTAATGTTTTTGGTTAAATGTTGAATGATAATTTCTTTAGATTGGTTTTCTCTTTCTTGTAAATCAATAGCTAAATCACAGCCTTTGATTTCATTGGTCACAATTTTACTGACGACAGTCTTATCAGCTTTTTTATAGTTTCTAAGGAAGTACTCTAGTTCATTTTTAGCTTCAATGTATTGCTCTGCTTGTTTTAAAGAGCGACCATATTTTAGCCCAGCTAAGCCAAATTTGTCAACATCTCTTTTAATATGGCTGTAAGCATCGGCTGCTTTGTGATAATCCTTTAGCGCATAATAACACTCCCCAGCTTTGAAAATCAATTCTTTTTTGTTCTTTTTCTTGTTCCAAGCTGCTTCGTATTTTTTAGCTGCTTTGGCATATTGGCCTGTTTTATACAACTTATCTGCTGATTTAGAAAGTTGTTTCCAGGACCCTTGTCCCCAACTAGCAGTAGTGATAAAAAAGCTTAAAAAGAAAATAAAGTACCTCATGACTATGTTTTTTTTACAAAATTCGTTCAAGCGCTATAGATATAGCTGCCTAAAACAAATCAAATATATTGTTTTATCCTATGTTATTCAAATCAATAGTTAGCTGAACAAATGATCACTTGATATCCATTTTAAATTCATGTTAAGCATGCTTACGTTGAATAAGCTTAAAAGTTGTAGTCATGTCTACAGGCCTTTTACTTTAACTTGTAATGGATTTTGTCAATAATCGATCAACGACTGTTGAATAATGTTGGTGTTCTAGTTGTAATACTTTCTGGGCGATATTTTGAGGAGTGTCTTCTGGGGTCAAATTGCAGGTAGCTTGAAAAATAATATTTCCTTCATCATACTCCTCATTGACGTAGTGAATCGTCATACCACTTTGTTTTTCACGAGCTTTCCAAACTGCTTCGTGAACGTGATGACCATACATGCCTTTTCCTCCGTATTGCGGTAATAAAGCTGGATGGATATTGACTATTCGATGCGGAAATGCTTTAACTAAATATGCGGGAATTAACCACAGAAAGCCAGCTAAAACAATAAAATCAATAGGGTAATTGGCGAATGCTGAAAGGATTTTCTCAGATTTATAAAAATATTCACGAGAGATCACTTGAGTAGGAATATCATTTCTGGTTGCCATGTCTAATACCTTTGCAGAAGACTTGTTGGAAACGACTAAGCTAATGTGAATATTGTCATGCGCTTTGAAATGTTCCACAAATTTGGTCGCATTAGATCCAGTACCAGAAGCAAAAATAGCTATGTTTTTTATCATAAGATGAAGTAGATCGCAATCAAAAGACTTTATTTTGCTTATAGTTGTTGGTATTTTAGATACGTTTTTCTAAGTATTACAAGAGAAACCAACAACCAATCGTAAATAACCAACAACTAGAATGACTAAAGTCTAATCTATAAATTGTAAAGTTGCAAATCTAAACTTTCTATTGTTTTCTCCATAAATTATCATCTCTCTTTTTCCTACTTGGCGTGAAACTTTTGGGCGAGTTAGAACATTGGCCTCTTTATTACTAAAAATCGGATCTACTTTGATTTCTCCTTTTGTGTTGACCTGTGCAAGTGCTATGATAGATCTTTGACCATTGAAGTCATGGAGTCGATCATCAGTTGGGTCGAAATTTTTTGGATTATCGTTAAAAACGAAATAAAGTTTATCCCGAACAATAGACATAGCATAAGAGGAAAAGTACCCTCCATCATTAACGGTATTTTGATATTTTGGAATACGGGCAGTCCATTGAATTTCGCCGTTTGGGCGGATATTGACGACAATGATTTCATTGTAATTGTAATAATAATCAATTGTCCGGCCACCACCATAACCTAAGCCTCTGTTAGAAAAACGACCATTGTAAAAACGATCATCATAAAAATCTTGTCTTTCATCGACATAATATTGTTCTGCAACTAAAACGGCGCCTCCATCATTTCTGAGGATCAATTCATCTAAAGAATATCTATAGAGTTCTGCTTTTTTTCTAACATTGCCTTCTTTTTCTGCTTTCATGTATTTGGCCTTTTTTCGATCAGATACATTTTGCGTTAGAAATTCAAAATCAAATTTTTTGGTATTCTTATTAAATACTTGATGTGTTTTAGGATCTATTCGTAAAAAATAAGTTCCTGCAACACTTGACGTTCCTTGTTCTGAATAAAAACCAGAGCAAATAAGTGTTCCATCATTGGCAATTCTAAAAGCAAGATCACTGATAAATAATTCATCGAGTTCGATTGGGTATTCTTCTACGTCCTCTCCTTGGTTGCGATAGGCTAATATTTCATATCGAAAATTAGGCTTACCCTTCTTTTTCGTTTTGGTACCATTCTCAAATAGCATTCCTAATAGATACACATTGCCTTGATTGTCCACTTGGTATTCTTCAATGCTGAATTGTTTATCAGGATAAGGGAGTCTAATTTTTTTGGTCCACAGTTCATTGAATTGGTTGTCAAAGACACCAAGAGTGAAAATCTCTTGTTCTTTCTTTTTATATGGTCGTTCGTTATAGACTAATATTTTGGAACTATCCTTTGATATGTGGAGGTCAAAGCTTCCTTCCTTGTATTTATTTTTGGTGTTAATCTCTCCAATTTTTTTAAAATTGTTAGAAATTTTCAGTGTTTTATAATTGACCTTTTGAGCAAATAAATAATTTTTTCTTTTGGCTTCATTGTTAAAAGAAGAAAGTACATATAAATCTCCACCGATAACAGTGACTTCTTCTAATTCTAATTTTTTACCTTTCAATTTGAGGTCGATCTTTTCTGATTTAAGCAACTTCATTTGCTTATTGTATTTTTCGAGATAGATCTTAGAAACGCCTTCTCCGGGTTGTTTGGAGTACACTTCTCTTAAAGCATAAAAACCATTTTTATTAGAGGTGATTATTTTCGAAAGAAAGGTTTTATTTGGTCCTTTTAATTCTTTGCCCCAAATTAATTCAGCATTGGGTTCTTCTGTGTCCATTTGAGCGACCACAGGATTGATTATTCCTAAAAGAAAAAATAAAAGGAGGTATGAGATTGACTTTTTCATAAAATACTTTTTAGATATACTTTACTCTTGGTACAACGTTTATTAATATAAAAAAAGTGTAAGGAAAATGTTCGCCTACCATTAGATTTTAAGTTTTTTTTAATAGACGACAAAATTTGGTTGACCAATAAAAAAACAGAAACTGCGAAGCAATTTCTGTTTTTAGGTCAAAAAGAAAGACCATTCATTTTTTAATGACTAGGCTCACCAAATAAATTCGGTAAGTCCTTATTATCTTCCGATAGCTCTATATTTCGCGGCATTTGCTGCATCTAATCGACTCATGACGCTTCTAACAATGGTTTTTTGTTGGCTGAGTGCTTTTTTGAATACTTCTACAATTTCTCCTGATTTTGCATTGGCAAACATTTGTAAGACCATTGCTTTTGGATAATTTTTTTCAGCTTTTCCTACCGCCTCAATTGCACTTGTAATTCCTGCTTTCCCCAATTCTATATCTTCTGTAAACAGATCTAGTCCTAGGCGATGATAATCGTACATACTTTGACGGAATCCCCTCATTCTTGGGTTGAGCATGCTTTCAATCATCCAATATCTATTTCGATTGCCATCCAAGGATCTCCAGCCTTTGTAACGTGCAGCGTCGCTAGCAGGGATACTAATCATGATTTCTTGAGCAGTTTGAAAGAATTTTTCACCACCAAATGGTGCAAAAGTATCTGAATCTAGTCCCAAGATATAATAGACATAGAAAGCCATGACTTGAGATAGATTATCATTGAAATTGTTTTGAGTATATTGAATGGGTTGAAATTGTTGGTAAGTAAATAACAAATCTTTATCAGCATGAGAAAGGATCACGGTTTCTTCAGAACTACCATAAATAGGTCGAACCGCTTGAATTTGTAAATCAGCAGTAAACTCTGTCGGAGAATTTTCATCTCGAATATTGAGTTGGATATTACATTTGATGCGTTCCTCTACTTCATAAGGATCTTCCGTCCATTTTGTATTGTTAAGGTATTCTGTCAAAGCAGATTCTAATTCTTCAAATACTTTAGGATCGGCAGTTTGTAGCTTAGGGGTGTTAATGGTCACTTGAAATTCCATTTCCTGAGCGAACATAAATGTACTCACGAATAAACAAAGTGTAAAGAGAAAAATTTGTTTCATAATATTCTTTTTTAATTCTTTGAACAGTGTTTAGGATCATGTGAATGATAACTTATAACAAAGGTGAAGAATTGTTTTTTCTTTAATCTTATTTAGTAGTACTAATAATTTAGAGTCTTAGTTTTTTGGTTGAT
This sequence comes from uncultured Saprospiraceae bacterium, assembly GCA_964441245.1. Taxonomy (GTDB): domain Bacteria; phylum Bacteroidota; class Bacteroidia; order Chitinophagales; family Saprospiraceae; genus JALZUU01. The sequence goes on from CAYTVR010000020.1 coordinate 35,579, forward strand.
AAAGAGCAACTAATTCATTTACAATATCAACTGCAACGTCTGCCTTAGATTTTAACTCAAAATTAGTCACCTTATTGTCTTCGTGAACGATAGAAATTTTATTTGTGTGGTGTCTAAAGCCAGCTCCTTTATCTTGGAGGGAGTTTAAAACAATAAAATCAAAGTTCTTCTTTTTCCTTTTTCTCTGGGCATTGGCCAATTCATCGTTGGTTTCTAAAGCAAATCCGATCAATAATTGATTTGATTTTTTTGTTTTACCTAAAGTGGCTGCGATATCTATAGTTCGTTCTAGCTCTAATAAAAACGCTCCTTCTTTTTTCTTTATTTTTTTATCAGAAACGGTTACTGGGCGATAATCTGCCACCGCTGCTGCTAGGATAGCGCCATCAGAACTTCCAAATTGACCACTAGCCGCTTCGTACATTTCCTGTGCGGTTTTTACATGATGAGTCGTGACTCCAGGATGCTCCGCGTTTAAACGAGAAGGACCTAGAATGAGTTCCACTTGAGCTCCTCTTTTTGCTAATTCATCTGCAATGGCAATTCCCATTCTACCTGTTGAAGGATTTCCGATATATCGGACAGGATCTAAAGATTCGTAAGTAGGACCAGCTGTGACGACTATTTTTTTACCTAATAGATCTTGTTTTTTATTGAAATATGTCACCAATAATTCAACTATTTCTTCTGGTTCAGCCATTCTACCTTTTCCGCTAAGGCCACTGGCTAATTCACCATCTCCTACGGGAATCAAATGATTGCCATAGGATTGTAGCAAGTCTATATTTCGTAAAGTACTGGGATGAATCCACATATCTATATCCATTGCTGGTGCGACAAAAACTGGGCAACGTGCAGAAAGATAACTGGCAACAATGATATTATCACAAACTCCATTTGCCATTTTGGCTAAAGTATTAGCGGTCAAAGGTGCGACGATCATCACATCTGCCCACAGGCCTAAATCCACATGATTGTTCCAGCCTTCATCCGAACTTACTTTTGAGAGCACGGAGCGTTTGGAAAGTGTTGATAAGGTCAATGGAGAAATGAATGCAGTGGCTGCAGGCGTCATTAATATTTGTACTTCGGCCCCCGCTTTGATGAGTAGACGAGTGAGAAAGGCTGCTTTGTAAGCAGCAATGCTACCGCTGATACCAAGTAGGACTTTTTTGCCTTTCAAAGAATTCATAGAATCGGATTCGATGGAGAAAGTGAAGGGATGGAGTTTTTACAAAAAACTTAAAACTAAGGTAAAAACAAAAATGAACCTAGATATGTACTAATGATGTATCATACCTAAGTTCATTTTATTAAAAAATACTATGTAGTCTAGTATTTCTTTGCATCTTTCTCCCGGTGGTGAATTTCTCCATTGAGGTATTCATCAGTCGCGATTAGTACTGGATTTGGTAATCTTTCGTAAAATTTAGAGATTTCGATTTGCTCTTTATTTTCATGAATTTCTTCGATGGTATCAGAGTTAACCGCAAATTCTTCCAACTTAGAGTGAAGTTCTGATTTTAGATCTACAGCTATTTGACTAGCTCTTTTAGAGATAATGTTGAGCGTTTTGTAGATGTTACCAGTTTCATCAATCATTTCTTTGATGTTTTTGGCTCCTACATTAGCTTCTAAACCTTGAACTTTTGATTTAATGTCCGACATTTTGAATTATTTTAAGTTGCTTAGTTGAATTCTTTTGGATAGATTCTATTTCTTTTTTATAAGAACTATCTGGATATCTTTTCTTAAAGGCCATTGCGTTATCATAGGCCGTATTATATCTTTCTTCTTGTTTGGCAAAAATACTATTAGAGGCCAAATTATAAGACGCCTTGGTCATTAAAAAACGCACGTTTTCTGCTTTATTGGTATCTGGAAAATCTCTTAACAAGTTTTCAAAAGACTTAGTGGCCGATTGATATTGTCGAAGATCATAATAAAGCTCTGCTTCTGCATACGCTTTTTGTTCCATTTTGATTCTCATTTCACTGATCAAATTGTTACATTTTTCTACCCGACTACTTTCTGGATAAGTATTGACAAACAATTGAAAGGCTGCAATGGCCTTTTGGGTATAGGTTTGATCCAAACGATAGCTAGGGCTGAGGTTATAATGAGCATATCCTTCCATAAAGTCTGATTCTTCTCTATACTGACTATTAGGAAAGGTACTAGTGAAATTTTTAAAATAGTAAGCAGCTAGAATATATTTACCTAGATGATACTGAGTATATGCATAGTAGAAATATGCTTTTTCTGCTTCGGGACGTCCTTTATAGGCACCAATGACCAATTCAAAGAGGTTTTGTGACCTTAACCACTCCTCATTATCGTAATACTCGTATGCTTTTTTTAATAAAAGCTCCGTGTCTCCACTGGCTCGTATTTTCTCATATTCGCTTTTACAAGCTGAATTTAAGAAACAGATTGAGCAAAATATAAATAGCGTTAAAAGATTATTTTTCATGAATGTGCAAAGATACGTTTTTTTAGTAAAGACTACAATTATTATTGGTATAGTCCTTTGGTGGAACAGTCTATGGTCTACTATTTAGAAAAAATGGGCTATAAATGTGGTTTTAGCCTTCTTTTTAAGTAAAAATGAATCATTTTTTTCATTCTCTATTGAAAGAAACGATATTTTAATGTTTGAAGTATATCAATTTGAATCATTAATAAGGGTTTTAAGGAAGCAGGCTTCGATTTTTGAAGAAATGAACAAAGCCGGTCAGAAGAACTGAACCGGCTTTGTATTTCGGGAAGGGGTTATAATTAGGTTGCCTCCTAGAACTATATTGGTAGTTTCCCAACCGAAGTATAGAATAGTGATACCATTAGTGATATCATAGTGTAAAATCGTATAAAGTTTTTGGATTATTGTATTTAGGTTTGTCCTTTGGGTTAATAGGATATCATGTGAAGTGATGTAAGCTGTTTTGTTGTTTGTAAAAGAGTGAATTATCAGCTATGGGAACTGTTGTATTAAAACAAATTTACATATTAATATTGAGATAAAAAAATATTTAACAAAGAATATACGACAAACGTAATGTTTGAGAACGGACATCTTGTTTTAATGCTGATTGCAGTAAAGTGCATCTGGTATATTTAATCTAAAGAATTCCTATATGCTTTACCTCGGGGAGTTTCATTTCTAAAATATTGTTTCGGTTATTTTGTCGTAAATAAATATTAAACGAATTTATTCGTTGATTTTTGGCATTCGATGACGATAAATTTAGATGTAGGTGTTTGACTTTTATCTGCATAACTATTAATCGGAACGAGCACATTGGTTTCCGGAAAATAAGTTGCGATACACTTACGTGGAATGTCATAAGCGACAATCATAAACTGAGGAGCCACTCGTTTTTGCCCATCATGATGTCCGATTAAGTCAACATAATCACCTGGACGGAATCCAGCTTTAAGAATGTCTTCGTGATTCATCATGGCGACTCGACGACCATTGAAGATACCTCTATATCTATCATCCAAACCATAGATTGTCGTATTGAATTGATCATGACTTCGAATGGTCATCATGATATATTCGTCGTCTTTTAGTTGAGTATTTGGAACTGGATTAAGCGTGAAGTTTGCTTTTCCAGTGGCCGTTTTAAAATCTCCATCTCGCGCGCAATTCGGTAAGTAGAAACCACCATCATTTCTAACTCGTCTATTGTAATCTTCAAAACCAGGAATTGCTGCTTCAATCAAAGTTCGGATCGAATCATAATCTTCAATTAGTTTTTTCCACTTCAATCTTGTTTTATCTTTTAGCGTTGCGATTGCTAATTCGGCAACAATAGCTGGTTCACTTTTTAGGTGTTCTGATGCAGGTTCCAATTGTCCTCTTGATGCATGTACGATGCCCATTGAATTTTCAACACTAACAAATTGAGGCACTCCGTTTTGAATATCCAATTCTGTTCGACCTAAACAAGGCAGAATGATTGCGGTCTCACCAGTAATTAAATGACTTCGATTTAATTTGGTAGAAACTTGTACTGTGAATTTACAATTCTGTAAAGCTTTGGCAGTATATTCCGTATCAGGTGTTGCGGAAAGAAAATTTCCACCCATGGCAAAAAAGAAAGACGCCTTTTTTTCTGCCATAGCTTGAATGGCTTCTACGGTATCATAACCATGTTTGCGAGGTGCTTTGAAATCAAATAATTCATCGAGTTTATCGAGGAAGGCGGTTTTGGGTTTTTCCCAAATACCCATCGTTCGGTCTCCTTGAACATTGGAGTGGCCTCGCACAGGACAAGTACCTGCTCCTGGTTTTCCGATACTTCCCTTCAACAATAATAGGTTGACCACTTCTTGAATATTGCCTACACCATTTTTATGTTGTGTCAATCCCATTGCCCAGCAAATGATGATCTTTTTTGATTTGATAATCTGTTGAGCGGCTTGTTTGATTTTATATAAAGGGACTCCGGCGATTTCTGCTAATGCTTCTGGATTTTGTGTTTTTAAATCTGTTAAAAAGGCTTCGACATTTTTAGTTTGATTGGCAATGAATTCATGATCGAAAACACTTCCTGGGGTTTCTTCCTCTTCGATTTGCATCAATCGCATGATGGCTTTCAATAAAGCAACATCTCCATTTATTTTGACTTGTAAAAACTGGTCAGTTAGTTTTGTTCCCGTCAACCAACCTTTTACATTTTGAGGATTTTTAAAACGAATTAAACCCGTTTCTGGAAGTGGGTTAATGGTCATGATTTTGGCTCCAGCTTTTTTCGCTTTTTCTAAGGCGCTCAACATTCGAGGATGGTTGGTTCCTGGATTTTGTCCGATGACAATGACTAAATCAGTCACATAAAAATCTTCGAGTTTGACAGATCCTTTTCCTATTCCTAAAGTTTGAGATAAGGCTACACCACTTGATTCGTGACACATATTGGAACAATCAGGTAGATTGTTGGTACCCAGTTGTCGAACAAAAAGTTGATACAAAAATGCAGCTTCATTACTGGTTCGCCCAGAGGTATAAAAAATGGCCTCATCAGGAGAGGATAATTTGTTGAGTGCTGTTCCCATTTGCTGAAAGGCATCTTCCCAAGAAATTGGCGTATAATGTTTTGCTCCTTTTTTAAGGATCATGGGGTGTGTCAATCGACCGCTTTTACCTAATTTATAATCCGACCAATGTGATAATTCTTCAATAGTATGCGTAGCGAAAAACTCAGGGCCGACTCTTTTGCTCGTAGCTTCTTCTGCAATTGCTTTGACTCCATTTTCACAATATTCTCCTAATGCAGAACGATGGTCGTCGGGATCAGGCCAAGCGCAACCAGGACAATCAAATCCCTGCATTTGGTTGACACTGAATAATGTTTTTTGACAAGCAGTGAGGCTCAGTTCTTCTTTCATGTGATTGATCGAAGCACGAAGCGCAGGTATTCCAGCAGCTACTTTATGGGGAGCTGTTATTTTTATGTTTTCGTCCTCAATGGGAGGAGTGGCGCAGAGTTTATTTTTGTCCATGTTCTATGTTGAAATGATGATGGTGTTTCTTGTTTTACACAAAAAAGCTAAGTGTGTTGCAATAAATATACAACTATTAAAAATTAAATAATTCGTTCTCGACCACAATATATATTGTATCGCTGATCACGGACAAAGCCCATGATGGTCATATTGTTTTCATCTGCTAGTTGGATGGCTAAACTAGATGGTGCTCCAACCGCGACTAAAATAGGAATTCCTGCCATCAAAGATTTTTGTACTAATTCGAAACTAACTCGGCCGCTAACGACAATGATGGAATTTAACAAAGGTAATTTTCCTTCTAATAATCTTGATCCAATCAACTTATCAACCGCATTGTGTCGACCTACATCTTCATTCAAGGCAATTAATTTTCCAGATGTATCGAATAACCCTGCTGCATGTAGACCGCCCGTATGATCAAAAATAGATTGCTGGTTACGTAATTTTTCTGGAAGAAGGTGAATGAGCTGTTGCTGGATTTTAGGTTGAGCATCCAATAGTTCGGGAGCACCTGTAGTTTGTAATGCTTCAATGGAAGTTTTACCACAAACACCACAACTAGAAGTGGTATAGAAATGTCTTTCTAATTTTTTAAAATCAATATTTACTTTATCACTTAAATGTACTAAGACGACGTTTTCACTACTTTCCGGATGCCGGCCTTGTACATAATTAATTTGTTGAATTTGAGAATTAGATTGGATAATGCCTTCGGTAAATAAAAAACCAACAGCAAGGTCAAAATCATTTCCAGGAGTTCGCATCGTGATGGAAATGGTTTTTTGTCGTTGTTTCCCTTCTTTATAAAAGCTCAATTGAATTTCTAAAGGTTCTTCTACTGCTAGGAAGTCTTCTACTTGGATCTGTTCTTGCTTGCCGACCTTATGAATGAATACTTTTTGGGTGTTTTTATTTGACATTTGATAATTTTATTTTAAGTACCCAACCGATCAGGGCTTTATTTCCGTCTATGTAAATGTAAGATATTAACGATTAATTTTTTAAAAATAAATCTAATGAAATCATATTGGAAATATACAAAACACACCTTCCTTATCATGATGAGTGTAGCTTATGTAACGACTTGTTTGCTTTCTTGTTCTAAAAATGATGAGGATAATACTTCAACAGAAATTTGTCAAGCTATATTAGACGATGATCAAAGTGTGATGCTTAGTTTGATGGAGGAATTAACTTTAGATTTAATTCCGGTATCTACTACAACAGATCAATTAGGGCATGAAGCAAATTATAATGATTTGATTAATCAACTGAATAGCTTTTCTTGTATGGAAGCATCGGGCGTTTGTTATGGTTGTATTCAAACATTTCCTGTACAATCAGAGATCAGAGTAAAAGTTGATTTAGATGGAGCTCAAATTGAACGAGTGATGGATATTATAACACCAGAAGATGGGCCATTGGTCTATTTAAGAATGCATGAATAAGAAATTATGCTTTGACAAGAGGCTTTTTATTTTAATAAAAGATATCACAAATGAATCGAAATATAAATTTTAAAGGGAAAACGTTCTTTTCAAACTTGATGATTATTTGCTTGATCACTTGTTTTTTTTCTTGTTCAAAAAAGGACGATAACAATACTTCAACAGAAATTTGTCAAGCTATTTTGGATGATGATCAAGATGCTATTTTCAATCTAATGGAAGAACTAACAGCGTCATCAACGCCGATGTCTACAGCTACGGACGCCATAGGACATGAAGCTAATTATAATGATTTGATCAATCAACTAAATGAGATTTCTTGTTTGACTGTATCAGATGACTGTTATGCTTGTATTCGAACATTACCTGCGCTATCAATGATCAGAGTTAAGGTTAATTTAGATGGAACTTCATTTGAAAGAATATTGAATTTTAGTACCCCTATAGATGGACCATTATTATATTTAAGAAGAATATAGTAATATACTGATGTCCTTTTTTGTAAAAAAAATCAAAGATGAATCAATATTGGAATTTTATAAAAAATATTTTGTTTTTAACGGTAAGTTTTATCTTCATAACAAGCTGCTTTTTTTCTTGTTCCAAAGATGGTGATGACAATAATAATTCGACAGAAATTTGTCAAGCTATATTAGATGAGAATCAAACAACTATGAAAACTTTGATGGAGGCATTAACTGTGGATTTAAATCCAGTTTCTACAGCTACAGATCAACTGGGACATGAAGCAAATTATAATGATTTGATCAGCCAACTGAATGATTTTTCTTGTATGGAAGCCTCAGGTATTTGTTATGCTTGTATTTTTACATTTCCGGCGCAATCAGAAATCAGAGTGATTGTCGATCTAAATGGAGCTCAAATAGAGCGAGTGATGGATATTAGTACACCAGAAGATGGACCATTGTCGTATGTCAGATTGCATGAGTAATTCTTTTTTTTCAAAAAATAAACGCCATCTTTTGATAGTTGACTGCTCTTTGGAAATAGATAAAACCCCTCATCAAGACAAGGGGTTTTATAAGGATATTGTGCGTTTAAACAGGCATGACAATGGAGGTGTTTAGATTGATTTTAACGGCTGAAAGAGCTTGAGAAATTGGACAAGTGGCCTTGGCATTTTCCGCAATTTTTTCAAATTCTTCTTTCGTAATATTAGGAACCTGTCCAGTCAAATTCAATTCAATTTCTACTATGGTAAAATGCCCATCAATGTTTTCCATTTTTATGACTGCCTGTGTATCTAATAAAACAGGGGTGTATCCTGTTGCACCTAACTGAAAACTCAAGGCCATATTAAAACATCCTGCATGAGCAGCAGCGATTAATTCCTCTGGATTAGTACCTAAAGTGCCATCTTCATTTTTAAACCTAGTTTTAAAAGAATAGGGCTGGTTGTTGAATGCACCACTTTTAGTACTTAATACACCCGTTCCTTCTAAGCCAGTTCCTTTCCATTTTGCATTTGCTATACGATTCATAATTTTTAATTTAAAAATTAGATTTGATGATTCTTAAGAGGAGATGGATGATTTTTCGAGTTGTTCAACAATCTTTAAAGCGGTTGCTTCACCGCTCAAATTTTGTTGTCCAGTAATAAGATGACCATCTACGGTTGCATAATTTGCCCAAGCTTCCTGTTTAACAAAATTGGCACCTTTCTTAGTTAATTCGTCTTCAATTCTCCAAGGCATAATTTCTGCATTTACAGCAGCATTGGCTTGGTCTTCTTCTTCATTGGTAAAACCTGTGACCGTTTTCCCTTTTACTAAAAATTCTCCATCCGAACCTTTTACATAATTTAGGATAGCGACGCCATGACATAATGCTGCTGCAATCTTGCCGGACTCATAGAATGAGGTAAAAGCAGTGTGTAAATCAGTAGCATTTTCAAAAGTAAACATAGGGGACTGTCCACCTGCTATCATGATGGCATCATATTCTTCAAGGTTGATATCTTTAATAGCAGTTGTGTTTTCTAGCTGAGCCATAAATACTTCATCATCTACATACTTTTTACTTAAAGTGTCCCAAGCAGAATATTGACTTTCGTGATTAGGATTACTCATTGGATCCATGATTACTTTTCCTCCATCAGGACTTGCAATTGTCCATTGAATGTTTTTGTTTTTATAAACTTCTATAGGGTGAAATAATTCTGATGCCCAAAATCCAACGGGGTATTGTAGTGTAGGATGTGTACTTGGGTTAGCGACTACGATTAAAACTTTGTTATTTTTCATTTTCAAATAATTTTAAAGGTTATTAATGATATTATTGACTGTTTCTTTTGACGATACTAAATCCAAAGTCAGCTCCTTTTCCTTGTAGTCTTGCTGGATGAATCCAAACCATTGCCATTGCTTCCAAAAATCTAGACATAAATAATTCTCCTGCGTCATAAGCTTCGAAGCCCATGGCAGTAATGATTTGGCGGATGGTTTCTTTAGCTTTTAGATCATCACCTGCAAAAAACATAGTAAGTTTGTTTTTGCCATAATCAGGATTTGCCATATTTTCCCAACCAGTAGTATTGAATGCCTTAATGACTTTGGCTTGTGGAATCCATTTGCTTATCGTTTCTGCGCCAGAATTAGTATTGCCAATAGTCAAGTGTTTCAATCCTGGTGCAATGGGATTAGTTGCATCAATGACAATGGTGTTGGACCAATCTTTTACACTATCGATGATCGCTTGTATGGCTCCAAAAGGAGTTGCAAAAACTATGATTTCTGCTGCGTTAACCGCAATGGATAAATTGGATGCTAATTCTTCAGCGGTAAAGCCCTCAGGTAGGGTTTGTGATTGGTTATATAACTGAACAGAATGTCCAATTGATTTGAAGCGTCTGGCTAAAGTAGCTCCTACGTTTCCTGTTCCAATAAATAATGCTTTCATGATATTTTTCTTTACTTGTTAATTGATATGACAAAGTAAAGGATAAATATTGATGAAGGCATGACCGAATTCTTGGCTTAGATGACCAATTTATTGGATACGGTGTTTTTTCTTGAATTGTAGTGGTGAGACTTGCTCATATTTTTTAAAAAGCCGACCAAAATGAGTCGGTTCATCAAATCCTAAATCGTAAGCTATCTGAGCAGAAGTCATTTCCGTATGTAACAACATATTTTTTGCTTCCAATAAAATTCGTTCATCTAAAATCCGCTTAGCGGTTTTGCCAGTTTGCTCTTTTATCACTTGACTGAGATAGTTAGCAGAGATATTCATCATGGTAGCATATTCATTAATAGATTTAACGTCTATGTAATGATTGTTTACATAAATTTTGTAGGTCTGTGAAATACTGCTTTCTTGCGAATCATTGTTAGTTTCAATATATCGATCATAAATTTCTTGACATCGATACAAGAGAACACTCAATTGATGTTTCAAAATAGCTCTCCTATATTTGGTTTTATTTTCCAGTTGTTCTTGAATAAGATTTTCAAAATAAGCTCTAAACTGTTGAATTTCTTTTGCTTTGGGTTCAATTAAGTTTCTAGAGTAGGGATTGAAAACAGTAAAAGTCTGATTTAATAGTGCTGTAGAATAGTCCAAAAAATCACTTTTGAAGTAAATTAGAAACCCTTTTACGGATTTATCTCTTACCCAAGAAAGAACATGTTCAGGGCCTACAAAATAAATAGCATCTTTAAAATTTTGAAAATTGTGGGTATTAATAGACATCGTAGATTGACCAAAATCTTGTATCAAAGTAATTTGATAAAACCCTCGGCGATAAGGTGGCATATAGTTTTTGGCATCTTTTAAGTCTGAAAAGCGAAATATATGGAAGTCTTTTTCTACAGGAATTCGGGGCAATCCAGTTTCTAATCTTAAATCTTCTAAGTTCTCAAAGTATTTAATGTTCATTTTTAGATGAATATTAGAATTGTTTTAAAAGCTCTATTTGATTCCTATACAAAATCTCCAGTCATAAACTCTAATGTACTTTCCTTTCTTTACCGCGTACAAGTTTATATGTTTAGATTATTTTTTTTGAGTTTAAATTTTAAAGCCTTGCAATTGATCAGCTATCTTTCGATCATTGGAAAGACGTGGAACTTTGTTTTGACCTCCGAGTTTACCTTGCGTTTTCATGTATGCTCGAAAAGCATTTTTACGCAAAGGTGTGATTTTTAAAGAACGCAAAACATTCCCTTTGATCAAGTCTTCATAATAGATATTTTGTTGCTCCATTATTCGGTCTACCTTTTTTGCAAACTGTTCTAAATGGTCGGGGATTTGATCAAACTCCACAAACCATTCATGATAAGGGAGTCCGCCTTCCGATGGATTTATTTGTGGAGCCACTGTAAACTCAATAACTTTAGTTTTTTCTTGTCGAGCGATTTGTAATAAAGCTTCTTCTACTTCTTTTCCGATCACATGTTCACCAAAAGCAGAAATAAAATGTTTGATCCTACCAGTCACCAATAATCGATAGGGATCTTTAGAAACGAACTTGACGGTGTCTCCAATATTGTATCCCCATAAGCCTGCATTATTGTTGAGAATAATGGCGTAGTTGATTCCGAGTTCAATATCTTTTAAGGAAATACGTGTTGGGTTTTTGTTGAAAATTTCATCCGCAGGAATGAACTCAAAGAAGATGCCTGAATTAGAATTGAGCAATAAACTTTTTTCATTAGGATCATCTTGAAAAGCGATAAATCCTTCTGATGCGGGATAGGTTTCTATGCTATCCAATCGTTTTCCAACGAGTTGTTCTAATGCTCCACGATAAGGTTCAAAATTAACTCCTCCATAAACAAAAACGGAAAAATTAGGAAACAATTCTTGAATTGTTTTTTTGCCACTTTTTTCGAGTAATCGCTCATAATACATTTGCACCCAAGGTGGGATACCACTGATGAGTCGCATGTCTTGACCGAGAGTTTCGGCTACAATTTTATCTAGTTTTTCTTCCCATTCTTCAATGCAATTGGTCGAATAGGAAGGGAGTTGATTACTTCGTATCCAAGCCGGAACTTGATGATTAACAATGCCTGAAAGTCGACCGGTATTGATGCCGCCAACTTTGGTTAGTTCTGGACTTCCAGAGAGAAAAATCATTTTGCCATCGAGCCAATTGCCTTTGCCTGTTCGCGCGTAGTAATTGAATAAAGCATTCCTAGCCGTACCAAAATGGTTGGGTAAACTTTCTTTAGTTAATGGAATATATTTGACTCCTGAAGTTGTCCCTGAAGTTTTAGCAAAGTAGAGTGGTCGACCTGGCCATAAAACGTCTTTTTCTCCGTTTTTTATTTTTTCGATGTATGGTTTTAAAATCTCATAATCGCCAATCGGAACCTGTTCACAAAAAGCGTCATAGTTTTTAATTTGCGAAAAGCGATGATCCTTTCCAAAATTGGTGTTTTTTGCTTTTTCCACTAGATCGTTGAGAATTTTCGTTTGAGTTTCTACTGCATTTTCTGACCAACGATCAATGTTCCTTGCAATGAGTTTTGCTACAGGTTTTACAACAATTGATTTAAACTTCATGAATCAAATCCTTTTGAGGTGAAGGCGACCAATTAGGAATCGCTTCTCCATTGCCTAATTTTTTTAAAGTGGATAAATGCGAGTACAAAGCATATCGAAAAGTCGGTTGATCGTAATAGGGAAGATTAAAATCTTGTGCAGTTTTTTTAACGATATCCGAAATAGCTTTGTAATGAATGTGGCAAATGTGTGGGAACAAATGATGTTCAATTTGATAATTCAAACCTCCAACAAACCAAGATAGAATTCGATTTTTTTTCGCAAAATTAGCAGTTGTTAATAATTGATGAATGGCCCAAGTGTTTTCCATATTTCCATTTTCAACAGGACGGTGATGATCTGGTCCGTCGACCACATGGGCTAGTTGAAAAACAATCGTTAATATAAAACCAGCTACCATATGCATGACCAAAAAACCAATGATAACTTGCCACCAAGCAATCGGTAAGACTATGATGGGCAATACCAAAATATAAGCGATATAAAATATTTTACTCAGGATTAAAATGATGGTTTGCTTTACAGGTTGGAATCCTATTTTTTTAGTGAGGCCAGATTGGTTGTAGGATTTCAATTGTGCAAAATCTTTTTTGATGACCCAACTAATGGTGGCCAAACTATATAAAAACATGCCATACCAATGTTGGTATTTATGGATGGGTTTTAATTTTCCATGAGGAGAAAGTCGTAGCATGGGTTTGTCATGAATGTCCTCGTCCAATTCGTAAATATTGGTGTAGGTGTGATGTAAAACGTTATGTTGAACTTTCCATGTAAATGCACTACCACCGATGAGATTAACGGCATAACCCAAAATATAGTTGATGGTTTTATTAGAAGAGTAAGCGCCATGGTTGGCATCATGCATGACTGAAAATCCGATACCCGCAATCCCGATGCCCATGATGACACAAAGCAAAAGCATCGTCCAGATAGAATAAGATCCAGTCAGGATCAAGGCAAAAGGAATAAAATAAATGGAGAACATAGCGATTGTTTTGATCACCATACGATAGTCTGCTGTTTTGGAGATGTTATTTTCAATAAAATAAGCATTGACTTTTTTTCGAAGGGTAGAAAAAAAATGGGAGCTATCAGGTCTGGCAAATTTCACTTTCTGCTGCATGTGCGTTCTCTTTTGATAGAAGATGTTTGTTAAATTTAATTGATTTGTTTTCGGCGACTGACTTTTTCAGTCGATGTCTTGCGACGGATAATTGTATGTCTCAAACGGATAGAAAGTTATATCTAAAATAATCATGCTAAATGTAATTATTCTTTTTTCGCCTCTAGCCGGCTGGGCTTTTCCTTTTTGTCCCGTTTTTTAACGCATTGGAGTGAACCTTAAAATATTTTTCTTTTCCAAAATAC
>CAYTVR010000021.1:0-49135 GCA_964441245.1 uncultured Saprospiraceae bacterium
ACAGTTATTACCTTTGATCCTGAAACATACGAGGAGCAGATTCAGGTAGTTCGTAACGAACTTAACCCAGAAGATGTTAAGCGATTTAGAGTAAAAGAAGTCTGGTTTTTTGATGAGGAAACCTCTACTCTACAAGTGAGAATCTTGGGAGTTGCACCTTTGATTGATGTTAAAGATGAAAATGGAAACTTCCGATATGAAAAACCAATGTTTTGGGCTTATTACCCAGAATGTCGTGAAACCTTGGCTCGTCATAAAGTATTTAATCAAGGAAATGATGCTACACCGATTACTTGGGAAGATTTATTCGAAATGAGATTCTTCTCCAGCTATATCTACAAAGCATCTAACGTACATGATTTCCGGTTACAGGATGTCTATACGGGGGTTGATTTACTCTTAGAGGCAGACAAGATTAAGCAAGAAATCTTTAATTACGAACATGACTTATGGTCCTATTAATTAAGTAGGCAGATAAAATATTTTCAGCGCCCAGGCTTCAACAGAAGTTTGGGCGTTGTTTTTTTATAGATGAAAAGAGATAATTGAAGAGAGTTAAAGAGCTGAATCATATCTAAATGTAAATGCTTACCTTTTACAGAAGTTAACCAACCTAATCCGACTTTTTTGAAAGTATTTTTTGTAAAATCTTATTTAAAGCAGCCACAAATATTTGAATGCTTGAAAAAGAATAGCGTTTTGATCCAAGTGGTTTGATTTTAATTCGTAATACGTATATTTACCATATATAAATTACAATATGTTCAAAAAATTTCCATTCTATCGACAGTATGATGCTATGGACTGCGGACCCACGTGTTTGCGTATGATTGCACAATATTATGGGAAATCTTATTCCCTTCAATATTTAAGAGAGCATTGTTATATAGATAGAGAAGGAGTGTCTCTTATGGGAATTAGTGATGCTGCTGAACATTTAGGAATGCGTACTCTTGCGGTAAAAGTCCCTTTTGAGATAGACGATGATGATGAAGCAAGTCTGCAAGATGTAGGTCTACCATGTATAGCGCATTGGCGTCAACGACATTTTGTAGTGGTATATGCCATAAATAAAAAATATGTTTGGATAGCTGATCCCGGAAAAGGGAAAATGAAAATGAAGCGTAAGGATTTTGAAAGGGGATGGATTAGTGAAGGACAGACGGGGATTATATTAATGATAGAGGCTGGTCCTGATTTTTATGCGCATGAGGATGAACAGATCAATAAAACGGGATTAAGTTTTTTATTTCGATATTTTAAACCTTATAAAAGGCTGATAGGCCAATTGATTTTAGGATTAGTTTTGGGTTCTATTTTTCAATTGATTTTTCCTTTTCTTACTCAAGCGATTGTTGATATTGGAATTGAAAATCAAAATATAGGATTTATCTATTTGATTTTAATTGCACAGTTGGTGTTGTTTTTGAGCCAGGTGTCGGTAAATTTTATCCAGAGTTGGATTTTATTGCATATAGGTGTACGGATTAATGTCAGTCTAATTTCTGATTTCTTAATTAAGTTAATGCGGCTGCCAATTGGTTTTTTTGATATCAAAATGATTGGTGATTTGTTGCAACGGATTCAGGATCATGATCGGATTGAGACTTTTTTAACTAACTCCACGCTAAATACTGTTTTTTCTTTTTTCAATTTGATCATATTCAGCATTGTTTTATTGATTTATAATCGGCTGATTTTTTTCATATTTGTTACGGCAAGTGTTCTTTATTTGATATGGGTAAGTATTTTTTTAAAAAAACGAAGAGCGATAGATTATCAAAATTTTGAACAATTATCTGATAATAGAAATACGCTTATTGAATTGATACAAGGAATGCAGGAAATTAAACTGCAGAATAGTGAAAAGAAAAGAAGATGGCAATGGGCAAATATTCAAGGACGATTATTTCGAATTAGTATGAAGTCATTATCTATCTCTCAATATCAAGATATCGGTGCTGGATTTATTTCACAACTTAAAGACATATTGATTTCTTTTTTTGCCGCCAAGGCAGTAATTGAAGGGCAAATGACCTTGGGGATGATGTTGGCAGTTCAGTATATTATTGGTCAATTAAATGGACCACTTCAGCAAATGGTCGTTTTTATTCGAAGTGCACAAGATGCAGAAATTAGTTTAGAGCGTTTAGGTGAAATTCATAATCGAGAGGAAGAAACAACATCGAATACCACTACTATCGATATCTTACCAGAGATTGGTGACTTACGAATATCGGGAGTAAATTTCCAGTACAATCCCATGTCAGATTTAGTATTGAAAGATATCAATTTGGAAATTCCAAGGGGGAAGGTCACTGCAATTGTAGGAACAAGCGGAAGTGGAAAGACAACATTGGTTAAACTTCTATTAGGTTTTTATAAGCCTACACAAGGTAGTATAAGGATTGGTGGAGTGCATTTAGATAATATTAGGAAACGATTGTGGCGATCGAAGTGTGGAGCCGTAATGCAGGACGGCTATATTTTTACGGATACTATTGCGAATAACATAGCAGAAAGTGATGATGTTGTAGATAAAACGAAGTTATTAAAGGCTGTAAAAGTAGCAAATATTCAATCTTTTATTGAGTATTTACCATTAGGTTATAATACCATAGTTGGGGCTAGAGGAAATGGTATTAGTCAAGGCCAACGTCAACGATTGCTAATAGCAAGAGCTGTTTATAAAGATCCAGATTATTTATTTTTTGATGAAGCGACAAATGCTTTGGATGCCCAAAATGAGAAAATCATTATGGAAAATATGGATGCTTTTTTTGAAGGAAGAACGGTAGTCGTAGTAGCTCATCGATTGAGTACAGTGAAAAACGCAGATCAAATTGTAGTATTAGAACGAGGAGAATTGGTGGAAAAGGGAACACATCAGGAATTAGTAGAAAAAAAAGGAGCCTATTTTTCTTTAGTTAAAAATCAACTAGAATTAGGAACTTAGAATCAGCTAGAATTATTAATCTATATACCATCGTACAAAATGGATGATGAAAAACTTTTAGAAAATCCTGAAGAAATTAAGATCAATGATAGTCATGATCTGATTCAAATTCTTGGGAAACCTCCAGGCTGGATTTTGTATTGGGGGATTACAATAATAGCTGGAGTCGTTATTGGTTTGTTTTTAATAAGTTGGTTTGTCAAATACCCAGATATCATTCCTGCCAAAGTAGTTTTAACTACAGAGAATCCTCCACTTCGGGTATTTACTCGTATAGATGGTAAATTGAATGAATTAATAGTAAAAGATAATGATGAGGTTAATCGAGGAGATCTGTTAGCAGTAGTTGAAAATACAGCAGATCGGAAAGATATATTAGCATTAGAATCATTTTTGTTAACTATCAATATTAATTCAAAATCATTAGGTAAGCTTGATATTCCAAGAGGGTTGAACTTAGGAGATTTACAGAATTCTTTTTCTGCTTTTGTCAAGCGTTTTGATGAGTATACTTTTTTCTTGGATACCCGGACGGTACAGAAAAAAGTTTATTCAACTAAAAAACAAATTAAGCATTTACAATCTTTAAATAGTTCTTTAGAAAAACAAGCAGAAACATTACGTCAAGTAGTCGTATTAGCAGAAAAGAGTTTAGAACGAAATAAAGAATTATTAAAAAATGAAGTGGCAAGTAAGGTGGAAGTAGAGGATGCTGAAACAGTTTTTTTACAAAAAAAACAAGACTTAGAAACACTCAGTAGTCAGTTGATTAATAATAACATTGAGATTGAAGAATTGAAAATGCGGATTTTAGAGTTACGTCAAGGGAAAACAGAAGAGGGACATTCTCAAAGTTTGGGCATTAAAGAAGACTTTGAAAAATTGAAAAATGAGATAAGAAGTTGGAAACAGCAATATCTTATTGTGGCTCCAATCTCTGGTAAAATATCGATGCCGAATATCTGGAGTGATCAAAAATATTTAAAGGCTAATGAAGAAGTTCTAGCGATCGTACCAGAAGAGGGGGCAGGACGCATAATTGGAAAAGCGGTATTACCATTTGCGGGTTCAGGAAAAGTTAAAAAGGGAATGCCTGTTAACATTCGTTTGGATGGTTATCCATACCAAGAGTTTGGTTCTGTACAAGCGAAAATTAAAAGTATATCTCTTGTTCCAGAAAATGGGCAATATCAAGTGGAGTTAGATTTACCAGATAAGTTGTTGACGACTTATAACAAACCAATTTCATTTCGTCAAGAAATGGGAGGAGTTGGAAATATAGTAACTGAAAATCGACGTATTCTAATTCGAATATTTGATAAGTTATGGAGCATAGTCAGAAATGATTAACTTTTCCGATAGGTTGAGTTCAAGATCTTCTTCATGATCATAAACCATTTTAACCTGTTGACAGTTTATAAATAAGTTATGGCGAAGAAAAAAGTATCCAATTCATTTAAAGAACAATTCTCAGCGCTGAAAAATCTTCCAAGATTTTTTGGTTTGATATGGGAGACTAGTAAGGCGATGAGTCTTGCCAATATATTATTGAGATTGGTGAATGCTGCTATCCCTTTAGCTATGTTATATATTGGGAAAGAGATTATTGATGAGGTGATAATTCATATGAATCAAGAAGGAATGAGTATGAATTATTTGTGGCTTATGGTTGGTTTGGAATTAGGCTTAGCTATCGTCTCTGATATTTTGAATCGAGGAATTACTTTACTGGATAGTTTGTTAGGAGATTTGTTTTCTAACAAATCTTCTGTTGATTTAATTCGTCATGCTGCCAAATTGGATTTATATCA
This sequence comes from uncultured Saprospiraceae bacterium, assembly GCA_964441245.1. Classification (GTDB taxonomy): domain Bacteria; phylum Bacteroidota; class Bacteroidia; order Chitinophagales; family Saprospiraceae; genus JALZUU01. The sequence continues at coordinate 4,768 of CAYTVR010000021.1, forward strand.
ATTCGAAGATTCTGACTTCTATGATAAACTAGAAAGAGCTCGTCGTCAAACAACCGGACGAACTATTTTGATGTCTCAAGTACTTTCACAATTACAAGATTTGATCACTATTTTATTTTTAGGAGCTGGATTAGTTGTTTTTAATCCATGGTTATTAATTATTTTATTTTTAGCAGTAATTCCATCTTTTTTAGGGGAGACTCATTTTAATCAACATACCTATTCTTTGACTCGATCTTGGACCCCTGAGCGGCGGGAGTTAGACTATCTAAGGTATATAGGAGCGAGTGATGAGACGGCAAAAGAAGTGAAGATATTTAATCTGGCTGATTTTTTGGTAGAACGTTTTAAAAGTCTTTCGGATCGTTATTATGATGCGAATAAAAAAGTAGCAGTTAAGCGGGCGTTATGGGGGAGTATACTCTCGTCGTTAGGTACCTTTTCTTATTATGGAGCTTATGTTTTTATTATACTACAAACAGTAAGTGGTTTGATCACCGTTGGTACGCTTACATTTCTTGCAGGATCATTTCGACGAATGCGACAAATGTTGCAAGGAATCATGAATCGTTTTTCAAGGATTGCTGAAGGGGCCTTGTATTTACAAGATCTTTTTGACTTTCTAGCATTAGAACCGGGTATTGTAGTTGATCCGAATGCAGAGAAATTTCCGAACGGAATTAAAAAAGGATTTACGTTTGAAAATGTTAGTTTTAAATATTTAAATAGTGAAAGATGGGCGATTCGGAATTTATCTTTTCATTTAGCTAAAGGAGAAAAATTGGCATTGGTAGGAGAAAATGGCGCAGGTAAAACAACCTTAGTAAAGTTGTTAGCACGATTGTATGAACCCACCGAAGGAAGAATATTGTTAGATGGGATTGATTTAAGGGAATATAATCTGGTAGAATTGCGGAAGAATATTGGCATTATTTTTCAAGACTTTATTCGATTTCAAATGAAAGCAAGTGATAATATAGCTGTTGGTAATATTGGTTTAAGAGAGGAGAGTCTTATAATCAAGGGAGCAGCAAAAAAAAGTTTGGCGGATACTGTAATTCATCAATTACCTGAGGAATATGAACAAATTTTAGGGAAACGTTTTGCAGGAGGAGTCGAATTATCTGGAGGACAATGGCAGAAGGTGGCATTAGCAAGAGCATATATGAGGGAAGCTCAATTACTTATTCTTGACGAACCAACTTCAGCATTAGATGCTCGTGCAGAACACGAGGTTTTTCTACGTTTTTCTGAATTAATAGATGGGAAATCTGCGGTTTTGATATCGCATCGTTTTTCTACAGTTCGGATGGCAGATCGAATTTTATTTTTAGAAAATGGTCAATTATTAGAATTAGGGAGTCATGAACAATTGATGGATCAAGATGGCAAATATGCAGAGTTATTTCGATTACAAGCTAAAGGTTATGTTTAACTGAAAATATAATTTTAATTGTATACTTTTTGTTATATTTGTTTGAATTACTTTGAGAATTATCCAGATCTAACACACCATGAGAAAATTATTTTTTTTGACTATCTTTTTTTATTTAATTTCAAATTATTGCTTTTCCCAGAATGTTGATTCATTAGTGCATGAATTAACGAAAAATTCTATTGCTGCAATGGAATCCGGTGATGCTAAGTTGGGAATAAAATATGGTGAAGAAGCTTTAGAGCTGACATTGGAATTTAAGGTAGATGCCGATTCAATATTGGGAAATATTTTTTCTATTCTAGGATATGCCTATTTAGATGATTATCAGTATGAGAAATCTTTAGAATATTTTGAGCAATCTTTAGAAACAAGAATTTGTTTGTATGGAGAAGTTTCACAGGCTGTAGTTAAATCTTATAATAGTTTAGGATTTTGTTATGGATCAATGTCATTCTATAATAGAGCGATTTTAAATTTTCAAAAAGCAATTAATTTATTTAACATTATTGATAAAGACAATAATTCACCTCTTTTAGGTATATTATATAAAAATGTTTCATCTGTTTATTCTTTAATAGGAGATGCCAAGAAAGCAACTCTTTATGCTAAAATGGGGTTAGCAATTAATATTCAAAACTATACTTCTTTTCATATTGAGGTTGCTAAGGATTATCTGAATCTTGGTACATATTATTCTGCTCTTAAAGATAGTAAAAAAGCATTCGATTTTTTTCATCAAGTGATGTCAATTGCAGATAGTTTGAAAATTGCCAAAGATCATCCATTAATGATTAATTTATACTCAAGCATTGGTTATGAGCATAGGGAGATGAAGTCATATGATTTAGCTATTGAAAATTATAATGAACAACTCATAAAATCAATTAGTCGTTATGGGAGAAATCACCCTTTTGTTGCGACGGCTTACAATGATATCGCATCCGTTTACCTCAAAATGATATCTGAAAATTATTCTGAAAATAATTTTAAATTAGCTCGCAAAAATTATACTAAAGCTCTCAGAATAAGCATGAAACAATTTGGGAAATTGGATCCTGAGGTAAAGAGGATTTACTCCGAATTAGGAGAACTTTATTATAATAAAGGAATGCTTAACAAAGCAATGGACTATCTAGAAAGGGCCAAAAAATCTATGACTTCTAAAGAAAATGAAATGGAAGAAGAATTGTTGTATGCAGAAAGCTATTTATATTTATACAATTTAGAAGCAAAAATTAAGCATGATTTATTTAATAAGACTAAAGATATCAATTACCTACATCAAGCCAATGAAGCGATCCAAAATACTCTTAAGTTGATGGATAGAATCAAGAGGAATTTTAAAGAAAAAATATCCAAACAATTATTATTAGAAAATAATTACTCTATTTTCGAAAAAGGGATTGAAATTAATTTCCAACTTTGGGAAGAAGATAAGGATAGTTCTTATTTATATGAAGCTTTTCGACTTTCTGAAAAAAGTAAGAGTAACCTCTTATTAGAAGCTTTTCATAAATCTAAAGCGGAAAATTTAGCAGGAATTCCTGATAGCTTATTAGATTTAGAAAGATCCTTAAAAAACAACATTACATTGTATGAAAAACTTCTCTATCAAGAAGAACAAAATAGTGAATTAGATCAAAAAAAAATCAATTATGTTAACGATAAAATTTTTAATCTAAAGGACAATTATGAAAAACTAATATCAAAATTTGAACAAGAATATCCCGAGTATTATAAATTAAAATACGATATTAAAATATTAACTGTTAAGGAAATTCAGAAACAGGTGCTTGATCAAGCAGAAGGAGTCTTAGAATATTTTGTTGGGGATAGTAGTATTTATGTTTTTATTATTGATTCTCAAGATTTTTTAGCGTTTGAAATTAAAAATGACTTTGATCTTGAAAATATTGTTAAAGATTTTTATAGCAGTGTTTCTTATTATAGCATATTTAATAGATCAACTCTTGATTCTTTAGAAATGGCTTATGTAGAAAACGCTTACCTCCTTTATCAAAAAATATTTGAACCATTCATAAATTATATACCTCCAAGAGTAATCATAATTCCGGATGGAGTCTTAGCTCATATCCCCTTTGATGCCTTATTAGCGGAAAAACCGTTGATGAATTCTAGTTTCAGAACCCATGACTATCTTTTAAATGAATATATAATTAGTTATAGTTATTCTGCAGGGTTATTATTGAAAAGAAAGAGGAAAAACGAAAGTCAACAAAAAGGAACGATACTAGCTTTTGCTCCAGAATTTAAAAGTAAGCAATTGAGACCATTGACAGAACAAGGAAGTCTAGATCTCAAACCTCTGAAATTTAATATCCCAGAAGCTCAAGAAATTCACGCAATGACAGATGGGGAATTATTCATAAAAGAAGAGGCAACAGAAGAAAATTTTATCAATGAAGCTGAATATTATAATGTATTGCATCTAGCAACTCATGGAATGGCCAACGATACCCTTATAGAATATTCGTATTTAGCATTTACAGAAATAATTGATTCTATTGAAAATGAATTACTATTGTTAAAAGATATCTATAATTTGAAATTGAACGCAGATATGGTCGTATTGAGCGCTTGCCAAACAGGAATTGGAGATGTATTTAAAGGAGAAGGAATGATGAGCATGTCGCGAGCTTTTTCATATGCTGGTGCAGATTGTATTATTCCTTCTTTATGGAGTATTAACGATGCAAAAACAAAAGAGTTAATGCAACTTTTTTACAAAAATATACAAGACGGAAAACCTAAAGATGTTGCCATGCAAAAAGCAAAGATAGCTTATGTCAAAAGTAATTTTGACATAGGAGCACATCCATTTTATTGGTCGCCATTCGTGATTATTGGTAACAATTCTCCTGTGAAATTTCCACGGAAGAAAAAAGAAACAAATTCTAAAATTCCTTTAATAGTTGGGATGATAGGAATGGGAACTTGGTTGGCCAAAAAGAAAGGACTCTTAAAGTTTTGGCCGATCAAAGAAGCTTCCTAAAATTATTTCCATAAATTTAAACTATATCTTCTAAGCTCAAATATCACCCATCCCAAAACGAATATATATTCTATTGCAACAATCCAAAGGTTTTCATAGTAAGGAGTATAACTGTAGTTGATATAAGTAAGGAAAATTAGAGCTGACCACAAGATTGGAAATCGAAAAGGAGTGAAAACGCAAACAGCAATCAAGGTGCTCAAATACCAAGGCATTATTGTAGTTGTACAAAATAGAAATAGACTTATTGAAAATAGAATTAGTAAAGGCAATTGTCGCAATTGTAAATTTTGTTCTTTCCAAGCTGTCCAGCATATACTTGCTAAAATAAAAAATCCCAAAGCAGGTCCTAGTTTTGCAATCATATTATATCCCAGAAATTGATGCCCTACCCATCGTAGAAGATAATAGATACTTCCATTAAATTCGAATTTTTGAAAATACAAACTTAAGCTACTCCCAATATTACTTAAGAAAACGCCATTAAATATTGGATAAAAAAGAAAAAGTAAGCTTACTCCCATTAAAAGGAAATAAGAAATACTTTTCTGTAATCCTAATCGCCGAATTAAAAATGGTAAGTACATTAAGGGTAATAATTTCGATGCAATCGAAAAAGCAATCGAGATAGAAGAAAGATATACTTGCTGCTTAAATAATAACCAAATACCTAATAATAAGAAAAAAATCATAGCCGCTTCAAAATGGATGTTACCCATTAATTCTAAAATGATTAAGGGATTTAAAACATATAGTAAAACATTACGAAGTGGTAATTCAAAATATTTGAGCAATGATATCATTAGTGAAATTGTGCCTATTTCGAAGAGTAAAAAGAAAGATTTAATAATAACCGAACAGCCCCAAATACTATCCGGAAATATCCAAACAGCAAATGCAAATATCCCTTGGCATATAGGTGGATATATCGTAAAATAGTTTGGAGAATTTAGGGATTCAAACAACTCTTGATTAATGCCTGGAATAGATATACCTTGTTCGATATAGAAAGAAGGAAGTTGATCAAAAGGATTTGTTCCATTAACCAATAAACGACCGTCCCAAATAAATCGGTAAATATCATCTGACAAATTAGGAAGAGAAAAGAGTAAAATAAAACGAAGCAGAACACCTAACCCGATAAAGAACCAAATGTCTTTTTCTTTTTTAAAATAATTAAAAGAAACTAAGTAGATAAAAAAGAAAATGAATATACCAGTGATGAGTGGAAAAAAATTAGATTGTTCAACAAAATACCCTAACCCAATGGTAAGCACAATCATCAAAAAACCGGCTGCATATTTTAAGCTGGCATCTTTCATTAAGTAAAATAAATATTGAAACGAATAGCATCACTCAAAAAAAGTAATTCCATTTTAATAACGCATGTAAAATTATTTTAGATTTAAATGGCGAATAGAGTAGTAACAAATAGTACCAAAACCAATCATTAGTAAAGTATGGAAAATAATGAAGGTATTGTTCTCTAAATAAATACCGGCCAATACACCACCTAAAAAGTACAAAGATAATAAACCTTCCATTATGGTCGTCCAAGAAATTTCTTTCGCTAAATATTTGTGCTTTGTGAAGTTATCTCGAATTCCCTTAATATTAAATTTAGGCGTTCTAACAAATGGCGACTCCCGTCCTATATAACCTTGAATGACGGCAATAGTATTGTGTAGCGATAGTCCCATGGATAAAGATAGGAAAAGTGGAAAAAGAAAAATAAATTTAATTAACAATCGGATATATGATTGTTCTCTTAATTCTGCTTGCACATTCGCTACATAATATACCGCAATAATGGCCAACAAACCAACCAAGAAATAAATGAAAAAAGAAAAGTCAATACCCAGCTGTCCTAGGACAAAAAGTAAAGGAACACTAAAGACTCCTGAAATAAAAATAAAAATGAAAACCCCACTTCCTAGTAAATGACTAGACGCGTGTATTTTTTGTTTGTATCCTAACTCAGATCTCCAAATCGTAGGCAATAACTTACGAGCGTTTTCGGCACCACCTTTCATCCACCGAAATTGTTGCGACTTTAATCCATTCATCTCTGCAGGCAATTCCGCAGGTGAACCAAATTTTTCTAAGTAAGTAATTCTCCAACCTTTTAACTGCGCTCGATAACTTAAATCCAAATCCTCTGTTAAGGTATCGGCTTCCCAACCTCCTGCATCATCAATCGCCTCGCGACGCCAAACACCAGCCGTACCATTAAATTGTAACAAACAATTTCCTGCTTTTCGACCTTGTTGTTCTACCGTAAAATGCACATTCAATTGCATCGCCTGCAAACGAGTCAAAACAGAATAGTCTTGATTTATATGTTCCCAACGAGTTTGGACTAATCCAATTTTTTCGTTTTTAAAATGAGGAATTGTTGCTAAAAGAAAATCAGGATGAGGAAGAAAGTCTGCATCAAATATGGCAATGAATTCGCCCTTAGCAAATTTCATAGCTTCCTTTAAAGCTCCCGCCTTATATCCCGTTCGGTTAACTCTATGAACCAATCTTATGTTAAATCCTTTTGCTTTATATTCTGCTACTTTCTTTTTTGAAATTTCAACCGTTTCGTCTGTAGAATCATCTAATAAATGAATCTCAAATTTATCTTTAGGGTAATTAAATTCAACAATGCGATCCACCAATCTTTCCACAACATACATTTCATTGAATACAGGCAATTGAATTGTTACAAAAGGAAGGTGATGATCATTTTTGGCTTTTACCATCTGAGCTTTGCTGTCAATATTCCAATGATGCTTTTTATAAAAAAACAATAAATGTAATTGGAGCAAACAGTAGCAGGTAATATACGTCAAGGCAATAACGTAAATAATCAAAATGGTATATGCAATAAAAGATATCATTCAAATAAATTGTTGTTGAGAGAATAACTCTGCGCGCAAATGCTCATGGAGATTTTTTGATCGCTGGAAATTTTAACTTAGACACAAATTTTGTAACAAAATAATTACAATAGTTTAAAAATAGTCCATAGTATCTTGTGTCCAGCCCCAATAGTTCCTCTCACAGTTCCTGAAACCTTTGAAAATCCAATACGCTGACGATAATTGACCGCGATTTCTGTACACTTATATTTTCTTTTTGCAGCTTTGACTTGCATCTCTACTGTCCAACCGTAAGTTTTATCTTCCATGTTCAAAGCAATTAATTTATCATACTTAATAGCTCGAAATGGCCCTAAATCAGTAAATTCATATTTGTAAAAAAAACGAATTAAGTTCGTTGCCAACCAATTACCGAATATTTGTTGAGGTGTCATAGAGCCTCTTTCCATATTGCCCAAAGCTCGACTACCAATCACCATGTCCATATCATTTTCTACAATTGGTTGGACTAGGTCAAACATCTCCTCTGGATAGTCAGAATAATCTGCATCGATGAAAACGATGATATCCGGTTGGTCTTCTGGTGATTTATTGGCCACATATTCCATACCTTTCAAACAAGCATTTCCATATCCCTTGATTGGTTGTTCGACAAGAGTAGCGCCAGCTTTTGCTGCAACTTCCGCCGTTTTGTCCGTACTTGCATTGTTGCACACAATGACTTCTCTTACCAACTCCATAGGAATATCTGCCAAAACTTTATCAATAGAGTTTTCTTCATTGAAAGCAGGAATAATCACATCAATTTGTGGTCGATTCATTAAATTGTTTGCTAGTGTCTAATAGAACGTAAATGTACCATATTTCTTATGAATCCTTTTGTCTTAGAAAATACAATAGATATACTTGAGGCCAAAACTAAAAAAAGGTCATTTACTTCCGAAATCTAGCGGCTAATAAACAATTTAACTGTCGTTTAGAAAACTTTCATCAAGCTCTTTCGTAAAAAGGAGGAAGAATACGCTACATTCCTTATTTTTGCGTTTAATTCATAGATTCGTATCTAAATAGGAATCGTTTATTTGAAAAAGATATTTTAATGATCAATTGGAATCTGGATATAAGCAACGAATTTGATTTTATCTAGTCCACCTTTATTTATTCTACCTGATAACATCCTCAAGACTTGTCTAAAATTTTATGAAACATATACTTCCTTTTACCTTCGCGTTAATTTTGATGATTTTTTCTTGTACGCCAGATGAGAAATTTACCACTAGTAGTGATTCAAAGTTATCTTTCTCGCTTGATACCTTGACTTTTGACACGGTTTTCACCGAAAGAGGATCAGCCACTCGCATTTTAAAATTGTATAACACCAATGATAAGTCGATTATTATCGAAAAAATTAAAGTGGGGCGAGGTAGTGATTCTAAATTTCGTTTAAATGTAGATGGCCTACCTGGAAATGAAACTGAAAATATTAAAATTGCAGGCAATGATAGCCTCTACATTTTTGCAGAAGTGACAGTAGATCCAGATCAACCAATTTCAGCAAGTCCTTTCGTAATATATGATGATATTCAATTTTTGACGAATGGTAATGAACAAAGTGTTGTTTTAGAAGCCTGGGGGCAAAATGCGAATTATTTGCCGAATCGTTTTGGTAAAGGAGGAATTTCTGGCCTGCAATGTAATGGTGGTGAAATTGTTTTAGATGATCCGAAACCTTATGTAATTTTTGGAATTTGGGTAGTAGATGATTGTACCATGACTATTCCCGCTGGAGCGAAAATATATGTACATGGAGCACTGGAAAGCTTTTTAGATTCAACTAATCTCAAACAGTTTTATAACGATGGAAGAATCATTGTTACCGCATCAGGAACGTTAAATATTTTAGGAACTCCAGAGAATCCGGTTATTCTTCAAGGAGATCGTTTAGAAGAAGACTTTGATGATGTTCCAGGACAATGGTTTGGAATTATTTTAAGCGCCGGAAGCCGTAATAATCGGATCGAATATGCGACCATTAAAAATTCAATACTAGGAGTAGCGGTTGATTCTGCAGCAGAATTGAGAACGATATATAGCCAATTTTACAACACTACTTCTAACGGAATATTAGGCATTCATGCAAATATTTTAGCTGAAAATTGTTTGATTTATAACAATGCAAGTACAGGAGTTCGTTTGACCTATGGAGGAAATTATATTTTTAGAAATTCTACTCTAGCGAGTTATGGAGTGGATGCCTCCGTCTTGAGTTTGAGTAATATTGTTTGTTTAGATTTTCCAAGTTGCCAAGATATTTTATTAAATGATTTGTCAGTAAGTTTTACCAATTGTATCATTGCGGGATCTCGTAAAGATGAAATCACTTTGATAGAAAGTGAAGATAGAGCATTTGATTATTCCTTTGATCATTGTGCAGTTAAAATCGAAGAAATTTTAGAAGAAGACCAATATCCGAATTTCTTAGAAGATTGTGATAATTGTGTTTTGATCAACCGAGATGATGCGCTATTCTTCGATATAGATCTAGATGATTATCATTTAGACACACTTTCTATCGTAGAAGAAAAAGGAATTTTGATTAATGGCTTTGAATTAGATTTAGACGGAGTTATGCGGGATACAGAAAACCCTGATATTGGCTGCTTTGAGTATGTCTACGAATAACTACCGACTCAAGTCAAAAACAATTAAGGAATAACCATGAAACCAAATAAAATCGCCATCATGGGATGTGGATGGTTGGGATTTCCACTAGCAAAACAACTTCTAGCAGATGGATACCAAATCAAGGGATCGACGACGAGAGAAGAAAAAATAGATCAACTCCAAAACGCAGGTATTCAAGCCTATCTTTTAAAAGCCACTCCGGAATTAATTGGAAAAAAATTGTCTGAATTTTTTAATGTAAAAACATTGATCTTGAATATCCCACCAGGTCGGAGAAGACCAGATGTGGAAACTTTTCATCCCCTACAAATTAAAAACGTTGTTGAGCAGGCGATCAGCTGTGGTGTTGAAAATATACTTTTTCTAAGTTCCACAAGTGTTTATGGAAATCAAAATAAATTGGTAACGGAAGCCAGTTCATTATCACCTATAACTCCTTCAGGTCGAGCATTACAAAAAATAGAACATTGGTTGCTTTCCTTGGCGTTAAAAACAACAATATTACGTTTAGGAGGTCTGGTCGGTGGCGACCGAAAAGCAGGCCGTTTTTTAGCAGGCAAAAAAGATTTGAAAAATGGACAAGCACCAGTTAATTTACTACATCTAAATGATGGAATAAATATTATCCACCAAGTTATTCGACAAGAAAAATGGGGCGAAATATTTAATTGTTGTTCAGATGAACATCCAACAAGGGAAGCTTTTTATATCGCTCAAGCGATAAAGCAAAATTTTGAACCACCAGTATTTTTATCAGAAGAAAAATCTAATTCCAAAATTGTTTCGAATCAAAAAATAAAAGAAATTTTAAACTATACTTTCCAATATCCTAATCCAATGGATTTCTAACATCATTCAACATGGAAATAAGGGACTAGGAAAAAAATTAAGTGATAGGAATTAAGCAACACTTTCTCGATTTTCTACCTTGACGGTAAAAAGAATAATGATGCCTAAAATAAAAAAGATAGTTAAAGCCAACATACTATTTCGCATTCCACCTAAAAGCTGATCAGTAAAACCAAAAACAAAAGTTCCGATGACAATCGCAGCTTTTTCGAGTACATCGTAAAAACTAAAATAAGAAGCAGTATCTTTTGTGTTCTGTGGAATCAATTTCGAATAGGTAGAACGTGACAAAGATTGTACGCCACCCATCACTAATCCAACCGCTGCTGCAACGGCATAAAAAGCAGTTTGCCCTTGAACAAAATATCCAGAAAGACAGACCCCAATCCAAATCAAAAGAATACCAATAAGGGTGTTTTTATTTCCCCACATACTAGATGTTTTAGCAAAAAGATAAGCACCTCCAATGGCAACAACCTGAAGAATTAAAACAACAATAATCAACTGGGTCCCATCAAAACCCAATTCATCAGTAGCGAAAGTAGATGCAAGATAAATCGTGGTTTGTACACCAGCACTATAACAGAAAAAAGACAGCAAAAATCGTTTGGTAGACGTTTGTTGTTGTACCGCATTCCAAACTTTTTTTAACTCTTGATATCCTTTAGACATGATATTATCCATTGGATTATCATTTTCATTATCAGGCAATCGCTTAAATGAAATTTGCGCAAAGCCTAACCACCAACACCCAACCATAATAAAGGCAAGTCGTACGGCTAATGTTGTGGCATTATCTCCAACCAACCAAGCTGGCCCCATTTCTACTAATTGGTCCAAACCAAACCAAGTCGGCTTTTGAATAATGATCAAATTAGTAATCAATAATAAAACACTACCCACATAACCATAAGCAAAACCCTTGGCGCTTACCCGATCCAGTTGATCCTCCGAAGCGATTTCCGGAAGGTAAGAATTATAGAAAACCTGTCCTCCTGCAAAACCAATGATGGCTAGCACAAAGCCCAAAACTCCCAACCATAAATTAGCCATACTTGTAAAAAAGAAAAGAGAAATACAAGCAATAGATCCTAGAGTAGTGAAAATTTTCATAAAAGAAAGTTTCTTTCCTCCATAGTCGGCAATTCCAGAAAGGATAGGTAAAGACAAGGCAATAACGATATAAGCAAAAGAAATTGAATAGGAAAATAAAGCAGTATTTGTCATCGGAATCCCTAAGAAAGTGAATGATTCATCTACGGTACTATTAAAGTAAAGTGGAAAAATAGCAGTAGTGATCACTAAGGCATATGCAGAGTTTGCCCAATCAAACATGGCCCAACCATTGATTATTTTAGGATCATTAATGGGAGTAGTAGAGGAGACGTTAGTTGATTCCATTTTGATATTGATAGGTGAGGGTACAAGATAGCTAAATTTCTTAAAAAATAGTATGAATAGCTAATTCCTAAATTATGGTGCCAAATGACCTTATAAAGTCATTTATAGATCATTTTTATTTATTACATTTGGGAAGAATAAATTGTGACATTTGTAATAGCAGATAAGTCTTAAAAGAACCGATTAAATTTTATCAACTGCTAATTGAATCTATATGAATATCGTTATCCTTTCCAGAGGTCCTCAGTTGTACTCCACCCGAAGTTTGTTTTTTGCTGGACAAAAACGAGGCCATCGAGTCAGAGTTCTCGACTATATGGACTGTACATTAGTGGTGGAGAAAAATAAACCACAGGTCTATTTTAATGGTGAAAGTTTAGATTGGGTAGATGCGATCATTCCGCGGATTGGCGCATCAGCAACCTATTTCGGTGCTGCAGTAATTAAGCAATTTGAAATGATGGGCGTATACACACTCACAGGATCTGAAGCCCTTTTACAATCGCGTAATAAATTTAGAAGCTTACAATTACTTTCCACCTCCGGGGTAGATTTTCCTAAAACTGTTTTTTCGAATTTGACTCATGATGTCAGCAAGGTGATTGAGGCTATTGGAGGCGTTCCCTTGGTGATTAAATTGATGCGTGGAACGCATGGATTGGGAGTCGTCTTGGCAGAAGATCATAATACTGCGGAGTCTGTTATAGAAGCTTTTTATAAATTAAAAGAACGAGTGATTGTTCAAGAATTTATTAAAGAAGCAGGAGGAGAAGATATCCGTGCTTTTTTAGTTGGTGATGAAATTATTGCTTCTATGAAACGGAAAGCACGACCCGGAGAATTTCGTTCTAACCTACATCGTGGAGGAACGTCTATTGTGATTAAATTAGACAGTGCAGAAATGGAAACTGCCATCAAATCAGGTCAAGCTTTGGGCTTAAAAGTAGCCGGTGTGGATATGCTTCAATCCGAAAGAGGGCCCTTAGTCTTAGAAGTAAATGCCTCTCCAGGTTTAGAAGGAATCGAGACGACGACTGGAATTGACATTGCGGGAAAAATTATTCAATTGATTGAAAAAGAAACCGCAGCAATGAAAAAAGCATAAATTATATCATCATCATGATTTATCTCAAGAACTAAAAAAAGAAAGCAAGTTTATGGCAAGGAAGAAGAAAACAGAATTCATTATCAATAAAGTAAAAATCGAACCAGGGCAAAACGAATTGATAAAATTGAATGTCGCGCGCCTGCCTTCTGGAACGGTCATTAATATTAGAACCCACGTATATCGAAGTAAAAATCCGGGACCTACCATGTTGGTGATGGGCGGAGTTCATGGTGATGAAATCAACGGAGTTGAAATCGTTCGTCGATTGATAGATCAAAAATATTTTGAAAACTTAGAAGCGGGAAGTGTGATTGCAATTCCTTTGCTCAACGTTTATGGTTTTATAAATTTCTCTCGAGATGCAGCGGAAGGAAAAGATGTGAATCGAAACTTTCCAGGTAGTTCTAGCGGTTCCCTTGCATCGAGAGTGGCATATAATTTAACGAAGAATATTTTGCCTTTAATTGACTTTGGAGTAGACTTCCATACTGGAGGAAATAGTCGATATAATTATCCACAGATTCGATATACCCTAGGCGATGAAAAAGCAGAAAGATTAGCCCGGCAATTTGCAGCACCTTATTTGATTCGAAAGAAAAACATTCCTAAAACCTTACGAAAAATAGCACTTGGAATGAAGATTCCAATGTTGGTTTATGAAGGTGGTGAATCTTTACGTTATGATGGTTTTACCATCGATAATGGAATGATCGGCTTGCAGCGGTTGATGCATGCACAAGGAATGTTACCTTCGGCACCAACACCTAATAGAAAGACCTTGACTTTTAATAAAACGGTATGGGTGCGTGCGCAGCAAGCGGGAATGTTTATGTGGACTCAACAATCAGGTGCGCAAGTAAGTGCAGGTGAAATTTTGGGTGTGATTAATGATCCTCATGGCCATGATGAAATTAAAGTGTTAGCCAATAAAGATGGATATCTAATTGGACACAATAATGCTCCAGTAGTAAGCGCCGGAGATGCTTTGTTTCATATTGGATATGATGTTGATGAATAGCTTAGATGGATTGGATTTTAAGATGGATTATATTTATGAGCGATAGTATTTGGATTGGTGCCTTTTTATTTTTTATGTGTTTTTTTTCTGCTTGTCAGCAAAAAAATAGGCCAAGCCATTCAAGTGGTTTTGCCAAGGGTTTTCCTTCTACGATTTTTATTCAAACACTTCAAGTTTTTAATTTGAGTGAAGACATGAGTAACGTTTCCACAAAAAGTGATGAAGTCGTTTTAAATGTTTTTTTGCTGGAGCAAAAAAAGGACACACTAGTTCTTCGAGATTATTTTTACTCACCATCTTTAAGTTTTGATTACAAAGGCCAATCTCATGCCATTATAGATTCCTTGTCCGTTGGGACTGATAAAGAAAATGAATTAATTACGGTTTTTACTTTGACAGAATTGGATGAAAATGATTCTGTAACAAAAGTTCAAAAGACCTTAAGAAAAGAATTATTGACAGGAGATTTTTTAAAACGTATTGATGCGATTCACTTAGATACTATCTTAGGTTTTGATGATTTTTTAGGTATGCATTATTTTAGGCTAAATGAGATGGAAAAAGGAAAGGCCTTCGAGTTAGAATTCAAAGGCCGTCAATTATTTGATAAGTTTGAATATCATTTGATCGGGACTACTTTTTAGTAACTCAATTTCTGAAAAGACAGACAATGGAAATTCAAACATGCTCTAGACTTCTCGACGCAAAACCTCCAAAGGTGGTTTACTCAAAACTTCTCGACTATTAAATAATCCAATTAAAACGGTCATAAAAGTAATACTCGCGAAGACTAATAAAGGCGTACTCCAATCGGGAGTAAATGGAATTTTAAAACTAAATTTGGCTAAAAGCCAACTACCAATAAAAGACAAACCAATGCCTGTCAAGGTAGCCAAAGCTCCGAGGAGAAAATATTCCAATGCATTGATATATAAAATTTGTTTACCTTTTGCGCCAAGCGTTCGTAACAAAACACTTTCTTGAATTCGTTGAAACTTACTCAAGACGACAGAACTGATCAAAACGAGTAATCCAGTCAATATACTAAAGAGTGCCATAAAACGAATCACAAAGGAAACCTTACCGAGTATATCATCAACTGATTTTAAAATAGTGGTGAGGTCAATTGCAGAAACATTCGGGAATTCTTGGACTAACTTTCGCTGAAAAGCCGCGGACTGTTCAATGGAGTCTACTCTCGAAACAATCACATGCGTTTGGGGGGCTTTCTCTAAAACATTATTTGGAAAGACGACGAAAAAGTTGGTTTGAATTCGTCCCCAATCAATTTTTCGTAAGCTGCTTACCACCGTTTCTACGGGTGCTCCTTGTACATTGAAAGTCAACTTAGATCCAACATCAACATCCATATCTTCTGCGATACTTTCTGCTAAAGAAACATAAACAGTATCATTGTTGTTTTTTTCTCCATGCCATTGACCTTTAGCAACTGTCTCAGAATCGATTAAGGTATCCCGATAAGTCACTCGATATTCTCGATTGAAAACCCAACGACGCGGACTGCGAGTACTATCTTTTTTAATTTCTATTTTATTCATGCCGTCAATAGATTCCATGCGCATCGTAACCATGGGGACCTGTTGCAATAAAGGTAAATTATTTGCGGAAGCCAACTCAGCCACACCTGCTTGTTGATTAGGTTGAATATCAAATAAAATCATGTTAGGTTGATTGTCCCTCGCCGTAAATTCTACTTGCCCAAGTAACAAACCTTGAACGAAAAATAAAGTAGAAATCAATGCGGAGCCTAATCCAATAGACACAATCAATATGAGCGTTTGATTATTAGGTCGATAAAGATTGGCAATGCTTTGTCTCCAAATATAACTCCACTCAGTTGGAAAGAATTTTTTCACCAGAATCATGAGTAATTTTGCAAAACCAGTTAATAACAAAAACGCAAAAACGACCGCTAAAGGAAAGACCATCGACGAAATTCCACCACCTGTCTGTAACCAAGTAAAGCCAGCAATAAAAATAAAAATCAAAGCATAAACCAACCAACGAAGCGGATCTGATTGATTTTCATTTTCTTCGTAAGAAGCACGTAAAGTTCGCAAAGGTGAAGTTCTCCGAATGGCTAATAAAGGTAACAATGCAAATAATAAGGCAATACTTAATCCGGTTAGAATCCCACTACCAATTGCGGTCCAAGAAATATCTGCACTGACATTTTGAACCGGAAGGAAATCTTGTAAAACTAAAGGTAAGGCCAATTGCAAACTAGTACCTAATAAAGCTCCGGCAATGGCACCTATCAGTCCGATCAAAGCAATTTGGATAAGATAAATTAAGAAGGCTTGCTGTCCACTAGTGCCTAAACATCTTAATATCGCAACGGTCGACAACTTGTCTCGAACATAAATGTGAACGGCACTTGCGACACCGATACAACCGAGTAATAAAGCGATGAAACCAACCAAATTCAAAAAGGTCGCCATTCGAGAAAAGGCCTCTCCAATACTTTTTTTACGACCTTCTACAGTGGTACTTCGGAAGGACTGAGCTTCCAATCGAGGATCAATTTTTTCTTCTAATTCAACTACATCTATAGATTCATCAAATTTGAAAAAGTAACTGTGCTCGACTCGACTTCCAGGCTGTATTAATTGAGTGGCTTCAATATATTCCATGGGAATATAAATCACTGGAGCAACAGAAGAGGAGATGCCTGAACGTCCGGGGACCGATTGTAATTCTCCTTCGATTAAAAAAGTAAGTTGACCAATTTTTATGGAATCACCAGGTTGGATTTCAAATTGTAATAACAATGCTTTATCGACGACTGCTTTTTGTCCATTTTTAAAAGTTTTATAGGCATCTTCTGGTGCTGTTTTAAATTTTCCATAAAAAGGAAAATCACCTTCTAAAGCTTTGATTTGAGCCAATCGAGTTCCACCATTTTTGGGAAAATAGATCATGGAAACAAAGTCCAAGGAGCTAGATTGTTCTCCACCAATAGAATCAATTAATGCTTTGACTTCATCGTTGGCTGGTCGATTGGATTCTAATTTTAGATCTGCACCCAGTAAGGTCTTAGCTTCATTTTCAATATCCTTTTGAAGATTTTCACTAAAAGAATTGATGGCCACCAAAGCAGCGATTCCCAAGACAATGGAAGAGATGAAAAGCAAAAGCCGACCACGGTTTCGGCGACTGTCTCGCCAGGCCATTTTGAGCAACCAGGAAAAGTTGGTAGCGTTCATGTAAATAATTTATATCTTTAAGCATCTATTCGGACCGTTTATAAAGTTCGAACTGAAATACAATTGTAAGTGCTTACGCAAATAAAGACAAATTATGAGAAGCATTGTTTTATATAGCCTACTATTTTTATTTTTTATCCCCAACCTATTCAGCCAAAGTTCATTGGATAAAGCCATTGATGAATTAGCAAAGATGGACGTTATGCGACATGCAAGTTTGAGTGTGAGCGTAATAGAGGTAGAAAGTGGAAAAGTGATCGCTTCGCATGATCCTGATCGAAATTTGTTACCTGCTTCCTCCTTAAAAGTTGTAACCACTTCCATGGCTTTAGAAGTATTGGGGGAAGACTTTCGATTTCAAACAGCACTACAATATGATGGGGAGATTGATGCGCATGGTACTTTAAATGGCAATTTGTATATTAAAGGTACTGGCGATCCTACGATTGGTTCTCATCACTTTGATGCTGCTACAAAAATGGAAGAGGTCTTGACGCAATTCCGCTTGGAGATTTCAAAATTAGGGATCAGGAAAATCACAGGAAAAATTATTGGTGATGCCTCTTATTTTGAAACGAGCACGGAAGGTAGAAGTTGGTTGTATGAGGATCTTGGCAATTATTATGGTGCTGGTGCTTGGGGATTAAATTTTCATGAAAATTTATTTTTTATTGGCTTTCGCCAAAATGCAAAATTAGGTAGCCAACCCAAAATTGAGGAGATGACACCAGAGGTTCCCAATCTGCTATTAGTTAATGAATTAAAATCTGCCAAGGCTGGTTCCGGCGACAATGCTTATGTTTTTGGTACTTCTTATAATTATACTCGTTTTATACGGGGAACTATTCCAGTCGGCTCCAAGTTATTTAAAATTAAAGGCTCCATTCCAGATCCACCTTTCTTTTTTGCCTATAGTTTGATGAAAGAATTAGAAGCTAACGGAATTGAAACGAGTAAAATGGCCACCTCTCAATTTCAACAAGATTTGGAAGAGAAAAAGGCCACTAAACGGAATACATTTTTCACTTTTGAATCACCAACTTTAAAAGAAATTGTTAGAGAGACGAATTTAAAAAGTGTCAATTTATATTGTGAAAGTATGTTGCGCGCCATTGGGAAAAAAGAGAAGGGAGTGGGAAGCGATGTTGTGGGTTTAAAAGTAATTTATGATCGACTCAAAGCAAAAGGAATGGATACCAGTGGTTTTTTTATGGAGGATGGAAGTGGCTTGTCTGTTCGTAATGCCGTATCAAGTGTACATCTAGCGACTATCATGCGGTATGTCGCAAAAGATAAAAAAGTATTTTCAGTACTAGATGCTTCTTTACCAAAAGCCGCTAAAAGTGGTGCCTTGAAATATTTGTTGAAAGGAACCATAGCAGAGGGAAGACTTCGAGCCAAAAGTGGAGGAATGGATCGGGTACGAAGTTATACTGGTTTTGCCAAAAATAAGTCAGGTAAACTTTTAGCTTTTTCTATGATTGCAAATGACTTTGAGGGAAAGAGCAGTAAGATTCGGAGTAAGATGGAAAAAATTATGTTAGAAATATGTCGCTAATTTTTAAGCTACCTCAAGAATAAACTCTAATACTAAATGTGTAATTTTACAGAAAACTAAAACCTGCTAATGAACTACTCCAAGATGCTAGCTGCCCTGATTTTTTGTTGCTTTCTTTTTACTACTTCTTGTGAAAGAGATTTAAAAAAAAGTACCCATCATCCGTATCAAAATACTCATGAATATCCTGACCCTACGTCATCTTCTCCATCTGCGGAAAATGGAGATATTGAGATGGAAGAGGGCAATCGTTGGATTTGGCAAAAGCCTCAATTGGTTATAGAAAGATTAGGTGATTTAGATAACAAAGTGGTTGCTGATGTTGGAGCAGGTCCTTATGGATATTTTTCTTTTCGAATTGCTGCACAAACGAATGTTCGAAAAGTGATCGCATTGGATATTGATCCCAAGGTGAATGAATTTATTGATGATACTAGAAATTTTTTACCAGAAGGAGCGAGAGAACGAATTGAAACGAGGTTGGTAGAACCTAATGACCCTAAATTAAAAGAAGAAGAAGTGGATATGGTCTTGATGGTTAATATTTCTTTTTACTTGGAAGATCGGATTGACTATTTTAAGAAACTACAAAGTGCGATCGTTTCTGGAGGCAAAATAGTTATTATTGATTTTAAGAAACGAAATACTCCTATCGGCCCAGCGATTAGTGAACGAATTGCCTTAGGGGAAATCGAGGCAGAATTGAAAAAGGCAGGATATAAAAATATTAAATCGGATGATCGAACTTTAGATTATCAATATATTATTACTGCAAAAAAGTAAGTGTTTATTTTAGGATCACCGCGATGTAAAATGGAAGAGGCCCACGATCGTAATGATCATGAGCCTCTTTTTATGTCATATATGACTTTTAATTTTTCTTACTTCTCAATCGAATAATAGGACAAATCACTTCTTCTAGTGAAATCCCTCCATGTTGAAAAGTATTTTTATAATAATTATGGAAGTGATTATAATTGTTTGGATAAAGGAAAAATTTATCTTCTTTGGCAAAAATGAAAGTTGAACTTACATTTGGTCGTGGCAAACCGACTTTTTGAGGATCTCTAAAATCCAAAACATCTTTTTTATCATATTGTAAATTCCGCCCCACTTTATAACGAAGGTTTGTCGTAGTTTCTCGATCACCAATTACTTTAGATGGTTGTTTCACACGAATGGTACCATGATCAGTGGTAATGACTAAACGAATATCTCTTTCTGCTAGTTTTTGTAAAGCACTCCAAACGGGGGAATGTTCAAACCACGACTTTGTTAAAGATCGATATGCCGCTTCATCACCTGCTAATTCTTTCAATACTTCCATCTCCGTTCGTGCATGAGAAAGAAAATCGATAAAGTTATAGACGATAACAGAGAAATCATTATTCAGGAAGTTCAGTACGTTGTCCTCCATTACTTTCGCATTGGCAACATTGGTTACTTTGAAATAATCATATCTGACCTCTCTTCTGAAAGTTCGTTTGATTTGTTCTCCAAGTAAAGCCTTTTCGTGCATGTTTTTGCCACCCTTTTCATTGTCATTGAGCCACCAATCAGGATATCTTTTGTTGATATCATCAGGCATCATCCCTGCAAAAATAGCATTCCGACTATATTGAGTAGATGTAGGTAATATGCTATAAAATGAACTTTCTTCTTCTACTCGAAATAACTCGGTAATAATTGGTTCAATGGTTTTCCACTGATCAAATCGAAGATTATCCAACAATAACATGACTGTAGGTACATCATTCTCTTTAACGTGTGGAAAAACTTTTTCTCGAAGTAAATTGTAGGACATGACTGGTTTGTCCTCTTGATCTTTTTTAGGGTCAAGCCAATTTTCATAATTTTTTATAATGAAACGAGAAAATTCGGAATTCGCTTCACTTTTCTGCATAGCTAAGATATCTTCCATCTCACCAGAGGTAGAAGCATCCATTTTAATTTCCCAACTAATAATTTTTTTATAAATATCTACCCATTCCTCTCGATTGAGACCACTGTTGATTTCCATCAAAATCTGTCTAAAATCTTGTTGATAAGCAGAGGTAGTTTTTTCTCGAACCAAACGTTTATTATCAATGATCCTTTTGAGTGTTAAAAGTATCTGGTTGGGGTTAACAGGTTTGATCAAATAATCAGATATTTGAGATCCAATCGCTTCTTCCATGACATTTTCAGCCTCATTTTTGGTAATCATGACTACAGGAATGCCAGGACTTTTTTCTTTTAATTTGGTCAAAGTTTCTAGACCAGTCAGTCCAGGCATGGATTCATCAAGAAAAATGACATCGATATCATTACTTTCTTCACATTCATCTAAAGCATCATGACCATTAGTAACCGTCACAACCTCGTAACCTTTCTTTTCTAAAAAGAGCATTTGTGGCTTTAAAAGGTCAATTTCATCATCAGCCCACAGGATTTTTATTTTTTCCATTTAATTATAATTGGTGTTTGTTAGATAATACCTTTGCATGAAAATTAAAAGTTTTGCAAAAGAAACAAAATAATACATTTATTGTATAGTAAGGAACGTAATATATTTTGTGAATATTAGATTTTTATAAATTTTTATTTGCGTCTTTTCCTAAACCTTATACTAATCAAATATTTTACATGTTTAGAAAAAAGAAAAAAATATAAAGAATGGAACTTCTTCACGCAACCATTATTCCAAAATATCGGTCTACAAAGAGTAAAAAGTGGTGAAAAAAGTTTCACCCATTTGGTAAGTGATTCAATGTAAACGCCGCGTGAGGGAGTGTTATTTTGTAGATGTCATCTAAGTTCACTTAAAATTGATTAATAATTGAACTTAGTAATGAAACAAAAGAACCTATGAATAGAAAAAAAATATTCAATGATCCGGTCTATGGCTTTGTAACGATACCACATGGTATTTTGTTCGATTTAGTTGAACATCCGTATTTTCAAAGATTACGTAGAATAGGTCAAGTTGGCTTTACACACTATGTCTATCCTGGGGCATTGCATACCAGATTTCATCATGCGATTGGTGCTTTACATTTAATGACAGAAGCGATCGATGTTTTGCGATCAAAAAGTGTTGTTATTACAGAGGAGGAAGCAGAAGCAGTTTCTATAGCCATATTATTACATGATATTGGTCATGGACCATTTTCTCATGCATTAGAACACGCTTTGGTGAATGTACACCATGAAGAGCTTTCTATATTTTTTATGGAAGAGCTAAATCATCAATTTGATAATAAACTTAGTTTAGCTATTCAAATATTTAAAAATGAACATCCAAAGAGGTTTTTATATCAATTGGTATCGGGCCAATTAGATATGGATCGAATGGATTATCTAAATCGAGATAGTTTTTTTACTGGAGTATCAGAAGGAGTAATCGGCTATGATCGGATTATTAAGATGCTAGATGTAAAAAATGGTGAATTAGTAGTCGAGGAAAAAGGAATTTACTCTATTGAGAAGTTTTTGATTGCGCGGCGGTTAATGTATTGGCAAGTTTATTTACATAAAACGTCAATTGTCGCCGAACATTTATTAATAAAATCATTAAAACGAGCAAAAGAGCTCGCTTTATCTGGAAATGTTGATTTAGAGGTATCAAAGCCTTTGCGTTTTTTTCTGTACAAAAAATTAGATCAATCAGATTTTGATAAGAATAGACAAGAGTTACTTGAGAATTTTGCCTTATTAGATGATGTAGATGTAGTAATGGCACTCAAAAACTTTATGAATCATGAAGATTCTATATTATCATTTTTAGCCAAAAGCTTGATAGAGAGAAGGTTGTTTAAGGTTGAGTTGAAAAATGAAGATTTTAGTAGTGACTATCTAGAAAAAGTCCGTCAAAAAGTGGCTAGCGTAAACGGTTTAGATGTCCACTCACCTAAAATCGATTATCTCGTATTTAACGGAAAGGAAACGAATAGTGCGTATAGTAAGTCGATAAATGAAATAAAGATTCTATTTAAGGATGGAAAGATAGTTCCAATGTCTGCAATATCAGATCACGGAGTACCTTCACAAATAATAACTAAGTATTATTTGTGTTATCCCAAAAAAATCTTCTAAATTTGCGGCCGATATGAGTTTTTTTGTTTTAGAGTAAACAAAACTATAAGAACCCAACAAAGTAAAAAATACTTTTTATTCAAATAATTTTTAAATCAAAACCAATTAATTCAATTATGAAAAAATTGAACCTTATTCTTGCAATCGCTTTTATGCTTTGTGCAACTGTAGCTATGGCTCAACCAGATGGTGAGTTAATCAACAAAGAGCCAGGAAAATGCTATGCAAAATGTCTTATCGCTGATGAGTACGAAACTGTAACAGAACAAGTACTAGTTAAAGCAGCATCTACAAGAGTTGAAACTATTCCTGCTGAGTATGAAGCTCAAACAGAGCAAGTATTAGTAAGAGACGCATCTAACCGAATCGAAAGAGTACCTGCTCGATACGAAACTGTAACAAGAGAGTATGTTGTAGGTTGTCCTGATGGTTATCATGTTGATCCTAGTTGTGCTGGTGGTGGTTCCGGAATTGGAACTGGCGGAGGTACTTTAGGTGGAAGTGGTGCTGCTGGTGGTAATGCTAACTGTGATTGTATCAAAGAAAGAGCACTTCCTCCTACTTATGAAACAGTAACAGAGCAAGTATTAGTAAAAGAAGCTTCTACTCGAATTGAAGTAGTTCCTGCTACTTATGAAACAGTAACAGAGCAAGTTCTTGTTAAAGCTGCGTCTAGCAGAATTGAGACAATACCTGCTACTTACAAAACAGTAACAGAGCAAGTTCAAACTAAAGCTGTAACTTACCGTACTGAAACTATTCCTGCGGAATATGAAACAGTAACAGAGCAAGTATTAGTAAAAGATGCATCTACTCGAATTGAAAGAGTACCTGCACGATATGAAACTCAAACCGAGCAAATTGAGACTTCTCCAGCAACCACTAAGTGGGTTAAGAAAAAAGCTGATAGAAACTGTTTATCTGCTGATCCTAATGATTGTTTAGTATGGTGTTTAGTTGAAGTTCCTGCTCAATACCGAACGGTAACTAAAAAAGTACGTGTTGGATGTGCTGATGGTTATACTGACAGTGGTGATGATTGTACAAGAACAGTAGATATTCCAGCTGAGTATTCAAACAGAACATTAAACAGATTGAAATCTGCTGCTTCTACTCGTCAGATTGAAGTACCTGCGGAGTATAAAACAATTTCTAAAAGAGTAATTGATACTCCTGCTTCAACAAGATCAATTGATATTCCAGCTGAGTATTCAAATAGAACTTACCGAAAAGTTAAAACTCCTGCATCTACAAGAACAGTAGATATTCCTGCTGAGTATACGAATCGTTCAATCAGACAAGTAAAATCTGCTGCATCTACAAGTGTAGATCGGAAGCCTATGATCACTAGAAGTTACACTGAAAAGCAAAGAGCTGGTTGTCCTGACGGATATACTCCTGATACGGGTGTTGGAAGCGGAAGCGGTGCAAATGGAGGAAATGGAAGCGGTGCAAATGGAGGCGGCGGAAGCTATGGAACAGGAGACTGTATCCGTGTAGTAGACATCCCTGCGGAATATTCAAATAGAACTTTCAGAAAACTGAAAGCTGCTGCTTCAACAAGATCAATTGATATTCCAGCAGAGTATACTACAGTATCAAGAAGAAATTTAGTTAAAAAGGGTGGATTCACTGAATGGAAAGAAGTCCTTTGTGGTGATAAAGTTACAGGTTATACTGTTCGTCAGATTCAAGAGGCTTTAAAGTCTAGAGGATATGATCCAGGAGCATCTGATAACGTAATGGGAGCTCGTACAAAATCTGCTTTGACTAAATTCCAAAAAGATAATGGTCTTCCTGTAGGGCAACTTGATTTTGATACATTAAAAGCTCTTGGTATCCGATACTAATCGCTAAGGTAAAAATGATACATGTAAGATGATTTTCATTTTTATAAAAAAGAAAGGACTCTCTCAAACTTTGAGAGAGTCTTTTTTAGTTTGTGATAGATGCCCAAGTAGGGATTGAAAGTTCATTAAAAGTTTATTAGCGAGGAGTACTAGCTGAAAGTAAAGGCGTAATTGCAATATTGGATTTGAAGAAAGATATAAACAAAGTTCTGCCTCTACGAACGGAAATCAGATGTGAAGACTAAGTTACCTAAACAAATCAAAGCCCAGTAACTACTTAGAATTATAGAGTGTAAACGTGATGGGGAAATCGAATGAAAGGAATATAGCTTACTACCATAGATATCTTATATCTGATAGGGAAGGAGAAGTCAGTAGAAGCATAGTATTGGCCAAGTCTGGTTACTTGGATAAGGACTAAATCTGTATCCCAAAAAAAACTTTATGTATTTACAAATCATGAATATGCTTGTTTCCCTTACTAGATCTGAATGTAATCATTTTCGTTGAGGTTTGAAATATGAAGATTGAATCGCTTTTAGCCAAAAAGATGAGGACACTAAGGAAAAACACCTCAATTAATAAATCCTATGAGCGTCTTAAGTCAAGCGTATGCGGAAAGTTTTGACTAACAGGAATATGCCGAACGGCAATATTTTCTCTAATGTTTTTGTGTTCCATAATATAATTTTGTGTCATACCTCCTTTTATATTTGAGGTAATTACCTTGGTCTCATTTTTTGGGGTATGATTAAATTCCCAAAATCGAGTTGTCCGACGACTTTCTGCCTCTAAGCTATTGACTGGAAAAGTATCATAACTTCTACCACCAGGATGTACTACATGATAGGTGCATCCGCCAATTGACCGTTCGTTCCAAGTATCATAAATATCGAAAACCAATGGCGTATTGACCCCAATAGTTGGATGTAAAGCAGAAGGTGGTGCCCATGCTTTATAACGAATAGCCGCTACATATTTTCCATTATAATTTGTTTTTACCAAAGGTACTTGAATAGAATTGCACAATAATAAATAGCGTTCTGGGTTGAAATCTTCCACTAAAACTTCTAATTTCTCTACAGAAGAATCTACAAATCTAGCAGTACCATTGCTGGACATTTCTTCGCCCAAGACAATCCACGGTTCAATCCCTGCTCGTAGAGTCAACTCCACATTTTCTACTTTTACAGATCCGTAAATTGGAAAACGGAATTCAAGAAAGACCTCCATCCATTTTTTATCAAAATTAATTCCTGCTCGGTTTAAATAATCCACGACCTCATTAATATCTTCCTTGATAAAATGATGCAACATGAACTTATCGTGCAAATCAGTCCCCCAATGAATCAATTTGTTTTTATAAGGTGTTTTCCAAAAAGCAGCCACCAAAGAGCGAATTAATAATAATTGCGACAAACACATTTCTTTATGAGGTGGCATATCAAAACCTCGTAATTCCAAAATGCCCAATCTTCCTGTGTTAGAATCGGGACTATATAATTTATCAATGCAAAATTCTGCTCGATGCGTATTCCCCGTGATGTCTGTTAATAGATTTCTAAAAATTCTATCTACTAGATAAAAAGGTGGATTAGTATGTCGCTCCAATTCCTTGAATGCTATTTCTAGTTCATATAAAATATCTGGACGCCCTTCATCTACTCTTGGTGCTTGACTAGTTGGTCCAACAAATTGGGATGAAAACAAATAGGATAAACTTGGATGATTTTGCCAAAAATTAACCATAGATCTTAGTAAGTCAGGTCGTCTTAAAAGTGGACTATCTGCAGGAGTTTTACCTCCTAAAGTAATATGATTACCTCCGCCCGTTCCGGTATGTTTTCCATCCAACATAAATTTGTTGGTGCCTAAACCAACTTTTTCGGTACTTGAAAATAAGACCTCATAGATATTTAGAATTTCACTCCACGATTCGGCAGGATGTATATTGACCTCTATGACGCCAGGATCGGGTGTGACCGCTAGCTTAATGATCTCCTTATGATAAGGTGCTTGATAACCTTCTAAAATAATAGGTGTTTTGAGTGTTGCGGCGGTGTGTTCTATAGTGTATAATAAATCTAGGAAATGGTTGACATCCTTCATCGGAGGCAAAAACAAATGGATGTTTCCGTTGACTAATTGGGCACAGATAGCCGTTTTAAATAAAGCATTCCCTTTCTTTTTTTCTTTGTTTTTTGGAGTACGCGAGGCAATTCGTTCTTGAACTGTTTCTTTATCTAATAGCCCGGTCTCATCTTCAAAGTGATTCGCTGGAACCACGATGTCTTCCACTTTTTTATCTGCTACTTTTATTCGTTGAAGTGGTAATCGTAAACCGATTTGAGAGTTGCCAGGAATTAAAAAAAGGCGTTTTCTAGCAAATTCCCAGCGACTGCTTTCCCATTGTTTTTGGTTCATATTCCATCGAAGGGGCAGTACCCAACCTGCTGCTTGGTTGATTCCTTTTTCTAATAATTTTAAGAGCGTTTGTTGTGCCATACTTGCCGCTTTAGTATCTTCAGCGGCATCAAAATCAATAGGTAAATTATGCTCTTCCCACAAATAGAAATACTTATCTTCATATGCGGGACAAACATACTCTTGGGCGATACCCAAATTTTCAGTTAAGCCTTGCATAAACTGACTGACCTCTTGGGCGGTACTTTTTCCTTCCTGATTAGGATTGCCAATCCATTCTGTATTTTCCCAAAGTGCTTTGCCATCTTTTCGCCAATAAATAGCATACTGCCATCTTGGAATCGGTTCGCCAGGATACCACTTTCCCTGTCCAAAATGTAAAAAACCATTTTTGGCAAAAGCATTTTTTAGATGATGGGTCAACTCTAAAGCCATTGCTCGTTTATCCTTACCATCAGCATCCGTATTCCATTGCTCAGATTCCATATCTTTTGTAGAAATAAAAGTTGGTTCTCCACCCATGGTTAATCGCACATCACCTTCTTCCAATAGTTGATCTACGTAATGACCCAATTGTTCCATTTGCTGACCTTGAATTTTTGTAAAAGGCTTTGTTACTCTTGGAGATTCATAAATTCTTTCTACGATATTTTTAAACTCAAATCGGACTTGAGTAGGGGCGGTCATACCAGTAACGGGCGCTGCACTTTCGAAGGAAGGCGTGCAAGCTAAAGGAATATGTCCTTCCCCTGCAAATAAACCACTCGTGGCATCTAATCCAACCCAACCTGCACCAGGCAAAAACACTTCTACCCAAGCATGCAAATCAGTAAAATCTTTTTCGGGGCCAGAAGGCCCATCTAAAACTTTTATATCTGATGTCAATTGTATCAAATAGCCTGAAACAAATCGGGTTGCTAGCCCAAAATGTCTAAGTAATTGCACGAGTAACCAAGCTGAATCTCTGCAAGAACCCAATTCTTTATCTAAGGTGGTTTCGCAGCTTTGTACACCCACCTCCATCCGAATGGAGTAGTTAATTTTTTTAAAAATATATTGATTAATAGCGACTAAAAAATCATTGGTATGCTGATCTGAAAATTGTTGACAATCTGCCACGCATTCCATTAGTAAAGGCCCTGATTCTTTGATTTCTAAATAAGGGTTTAATTCTTTGATCAGTGATTCTTTGTAAGTGAAGGGAAATTTTTCCGCGTATTCTTCCAGAAAGAAATCAAATGGATTGATGGCTACCATGTCCGCAATGACTTCTACTCGAATACTAAAGGCTTCTACCAAATCAGGAAAGACAATCCGTGCTTGATAATTTCCAAAAGGATCTTGCATCCAATTGATAAAATGATTTTCAGGGCTAATCTGCAAACTATATCCCAAGATTTTAGTTCGGGAATGAGGGGCAGGTCGAAGCCGAATGACTTGAGGCCATAATTTAATTGCCTTATCGTAAATGTATTTTGTTTCGTGTTTGATAGCGACGTGAATACTCATGAATTGTTTGTTATTAAGCAGCTTGACAATTTTTCATTTAAGGAAGGGTGAAAATAATTTAGTCCCCAATTTATAGCATCCAATAAATTAAATAAAGTGCTTGGTAATTGAAATTAGAAAATATACTAGTATTGTTTTTGTAAACAGCACATTGTTCTTTTTTTTTATAAAAAATAAAATATTCTATCAATTGTTGTGCTTAATGTAGAATATAAAGTTTGTTTCAAGTATAATGGCAAATTATACATAAAATTAGATTCTCTAAACTAATTTAATTTATTTATTTTTGATTAAAAGCATCGCTTATTTTAAATACTTTTTCTAAGTATTTCCAAATATTCTTTTAAAAAAGAAATTAGGATGAGCAAAGAAAAAGATATGCTAAATTGTTTTTTAAAACTTTCAAAAGGAGGTAACTGAAAGTAGTTGGATGTCAATTTTTTTTGAAAAAAATCTCAAATTGAACGCTTCGCTTATAGGAGCATTTTCTTAGAAATATTCTTTAATCATTTTGACCTAACAAGCTTATTTTAAACCTTCAATAAACTAAAAAATCATTAGAAATAGTCAACATAATTTTTATAAATCAACTATGAGATGGCCAACTTTCTAGAGCATTATAAAGAACAAGCTGGAATGTTTGATGAAGTAGCAAGAGACCTAGGAATGGGAGCAGAGCATTATGGGACTTTCGTTGATTTCTTATCACAAATTCCAATAGAAACGTTTAAAACTTTTAATGAGAATACGAAGTTATCCTTTTTAAATCAAGGAGTGACTTATGCTTTGTATAATAAGAATGAAAGTGTAGAACAGATCTTTCCTTTTGACCTTTTTCCGCGAATTATTCCAACACAAGAATGGGAAATGATAGAGCGTGGTGTTATCCAAAGAAACATTGCCCTCAATCATTTTATCCATGATGTCTATAACGCTGGTAAAATATTAAAAGATAAGGTTGTACCGATAGAATTAATTAAAAGTTCCCAGCACTATTGCCATCAAATGGAGCATTTTTCTCCCAATAAAAATATTTATTGTCACATTAGTGGAACGGATATTATTCGACATGCTGATGGTGATTACTATATTTTAGAAGATAATTTGCGTAGCCCCTCGGGGGTAAGTTATGTCTTGACCAATAGGGCCGCAATGAGTATCGTGTTACCAGATGCTTTTAACGATAGAAGCATTGAACCTGTTTCTAATTATACTGACCAATTGGTCCAAGCTTTTTGGGGTGTTTCTGATCGGGAATTGGGAGATATTTTTTGTGTTTTGTTAACTCCGGGTTCTTTTAATTCTGCCTATTTTGAACATACTTTTCTAGCGCAAAAGATGGGGATAGAATTGGTAGAAGGGCGAGATTTATTTGTAGAAAACGATTTTGTTTATTTGAAAACGATTGGTGGCAATATCCGTGTTGACGTGATTTATCGTCGCATTGATGATGATTTTTTAGATCCTTCGGTTTTCAATCCTAAATCTCTTCTGGGTGTAAGTGGACTCATGAAAGTTTATAATAAGGGGAATGTTACGATTGTTAATGCTCCCGGCACTGGTATTTCTGACGATAAAGCTATTTGTGCCTATGTACCCGATATGATAAAATATTATTTGGATGAAGATCCAATTTTGAGTAATGTGCCCACTTATATCTGTGAGCGGCCTAAAGACTTACAGTATGTCTTGGAAAATATGGCTTCTTTAGTGGTCAAGCCAGTCGATATGTCTGGTGGATATGGTGTTTGTATCTGTGACCAAATGACTCAAAAAGAATTAGCCGACCTCAAAGAAAAAGTAAAAAGTAATCCTAGAAATTTTATTGCTCAGCCCAAAATGCTTTTAAGTACCCACGCGACCTACATTGAAGAAACAACGGCTTTTGAACCTAGGCATATTGATTTGCGCACCTTTACGATTATGGGTGGAGATGCTCCTTATGTTTTACCTGGTGGATTAACCCGTACCGCTTTAACGAAAGGAAGTTTAATTGTCAATTCTTCTCAAGGAGGAGGTTCTAAGGATACATGGGTTTCAAAAAAACAAAGCTCAAACAAACCATTTCAAACGCAGACGCAAGGATAATCTTAGCCGTCTAATAACACAAAATATGTTAGCAAGAGTCGCAGAAAGTTTATACTGGATAGGTAGAGATTTAGAACGGAGTGAACATTGTGCCAGATATCTAAAAGTTCAATTTTTTTCTACTTTAGACACCCCGATGTCTCAAAATAAGGATTTCACTTTAAGGTCTATCCTTTTCATGTCAGGTACTAACTTCGATACAGATGCTACGATGCGAGAGAGAGAAGTATGGCAAAAAGTAATTTTTGACAATAATAATCCTTTTAGCATTTTTAAGATGTCCCAAAATGTTAGAGAGAATGCTCGAAGTATCCGAAATAATATTTCTACCGAATTATGGGAGTCGATTAATAAATGGTATTTATACAACAAAAATCTAAATGCAAATTCTTTTGGTTCAAGAGACATCTTCTCTTATTATGAAAAAACGAATGGACACATTGCCTTGATTAAATCTGATGTCTATAATACCTTGTTACATACCGATGCTTGGAATTTTATATTTCTAGGTATGCATTTGGAGCGAGCGATGCAAATTCTTAGAATCTTAAGGAGCAAGATTTCAGATAGTATTATTCTAAGTAACAACGGAATGAATTTGGCCGTAGAACATTATCAATGGACCACCTTGCTGAAATCTCTAGAAGCATTTGATGTCCACAGAACGCAGAATAAAGGTCTTTTATCCAAAGCTTCTATTTTTGAGTTAGTTTTAGCCAATTGTTTATTTCCTAGATCGCTTCAATTTACGACCAAAAAGATAATGGAGCATTTTACGTTGATCTCTGTTAAGCCAAGTAAACATGCGGATATTTTACAACAATTTGAAAAGGAATTGAAAAGTAGTACAGATTTTAATGACTTTTCAGATGAAAATAAAGTAATGACTTCCATTGAGGAAATCCAGAGTTATTTGGCAAATTTTCATTTTGAAGTAGAAAGACTATACTTTCAATAGATAAGTTTCTAACTTTGTATTTCATTAAATTTTATTTGATAAACAGTTAATGGCAAACGATTGATGATCCTGCCAATAATTTTTTGGGATAAAAGTTTAGTTAAAATCATAATCTGAAGTCACATTTGCTCTGCTCTTTCGTTTACAAGAAAATTATAAATAGCAAAAACATAACAAATCTTAATCCATGACTTATTGCTTAGGAATTCGTGTTAAAAAAGGTTTAGTAGCACTTGCCGATACCAGAATATCTTCAGGTTCAGAAACAACAACTGCAAAAAAAATATCTATTCATTCCAATAAACATGGTAGTTTATTTCTAATGACTTCAGGCTTACGGTCTATTAGAGATAAAGCAGTGGTTTACTTTGAAGAAGTCATGGAAAAAGAGGGGAAACAATATGATAAAATGTATAATGTTGTCAACGCTTTTGGTAGTCAACTGAGGCGTGTGGCATCAGAAGACAAGGATGCTCTAGCCGCTTCTGGTTTGTCTTTTAATTTATTTACAATCGTAGGAGGTAAGCTGTCGCAAGATAAAGAACATAAACTCTACCTCTTATATCCAGAAGGAAATTGGATTGAAATAGGGAAAGCTACTCCCTTTACCATTATTGGTAATTCTGGTTATGGTAAACCCATTCTAAACCGAACGCTAGACTATGATTCCAGTATTCGGTTTTCATTGAAAACAGGTTTTCTTTCTTTTGATTCGACTCGCGTAAGTGCAAGTGATGTAGGTTTTCCGATTGATGTCGTAATTTATAAAGAAGAAACGGGAGAACTGATTGAAAAGCGCTATGAAGAGAAAGATTTAGAAGGAATTTCATCTATCTGGGGAGATAAGTTAAGTCAAATCATTAAAGAAATTCCAGAAGATTGGATTGACGACATTAATGATTTATCAAAAAATGCAGAGAAAGAAATGTTTATATCGCAGCAGCAGTAAAGTGCAATGAGCTTGTTCTGAAGTCTATTTATTTGACAAAATTCACTCTTTCTTAATATAAGCTTGTTTTTCATGTGTTTTAATTGAAATTCACCCCATCCCATCTGTATTAATGATTTAATTTGCAGATAATAGGATGTATTTTTAGCCACGATTAACCAAATCAAATTTTAAAAGCAAGTTTAATTTGTGTTGTGGGAAAAATGATGGAATTTATACTTTAGACTCAGGAGGATATTCTGAATATTTGATACTTTCTCGATATTGTTTTAATACAAATGCAACGGTTGCAGAAGTACTTTTAGGCAAAGAATTGATAGGAAACCAAGAGACTTTTTTAAATTTATTTCGCTCCATTGCTTTAATCTCACCACTCCATTTTCTCGTTTTGAAATAAAGAATGATTCGAGTATCCTTAGATCTTTTTTTATGAAGCGTATGAACCAATTCTAGGTTTTTCTTTTGAAGAACTAAGCCAGTTTCTTCAAAGCTTTCCCGAATCAAAGCTTCTTTTGCAAATTCCATTTGTTCTACTGTACCGCCAACAAGGGTGTACTTTCCACCGTTCTGATTGGTTTGTTTTAGTAACAAAATCATTTCCTTGGATTCTAAGATCAATCGGGCTTTAATGATTATTTTGGCTGTACTCATATAAAAGAGTGATTAAACAATTCAATGATTGCTTGAAAATAGGTGCTTTAATCAATGTTTTATCTCTAGATGTAAAGCACTTTTTAAAACAACTTAGAAAGAACAAAGATAAATAATTTAATTTGTTACTATGTATTTACTTGTTAATCATCTAATCAAAACAAACCGAATGCCAAGTAAAGTGAACGAATATCCCTAAAAAAAAGTTATTTTCTTTTTTTGCAGCTAATTTTTTAATTATGAGGTACGTTTATTTTATTTTTGTTAAAAATAAGTAAATGAAAAAGGCTAAATTGCCTTTCTACGGAAATTACCTCGGTTCAGCTTTACCCAATTACAGATTTTGCTCATTTTTGTATCACAAAACTAATTAACTATGAGGTATAATAACATTTTAGAAGCCATTGGCAATACTCCTCTTGTCAAAATCAATAAAGTACTTAAAGGAATCCCCTCAACGGTATTTGCAAAGTTAGAATGCTTTAATCCCGGACATTCTGCTAAAGACAGAATAGCCTTGTTTATGGTAGAGCAAGCAGAACGAGATGGAATTTTAACTCCCGGAGGTACCATTATCGAAACCACTTCGGGAAATACTGGTTTTAGTTTAGCCATGATCAGTGTGATTAAAGGGTATCGTTGTATCCTTTGTGTACCGGACAAAATATCTGCTGAAAAATTGAATGCACTTAGAGCAATGAAAGCAGAAGTAGTGGTTTGCCCTAGTAACGTAAAACCTGATGATCCTCGGTCTTATTATTCCCAAGCTAAAACGCTTCATAAACAAACGGCTAACTCATTTTATGTCAATCAGTATTTTAATAGTGCCAATAGTGCTGCACATTATGCGACTACTGGACCTGAGATATGGAAACAAACTGAAGGAAAGATCACTCATTATGTTGCCAGTTGTGGGACGGGCGGGTCTCTTTGCGGTACCGCAAAATATTTGAAAGAACAAAATCCAGATATAAAGGTTATAGGAGTAGATGCTTATGGATCTGTATTGAAAAAATTTCATGAGACTGGGGAATTTGATCAAAATGAGGTTTACCCTTACAAGATAGAAGGAGTTGGTAAAAACATCATTCCTGATAATGTAAATTTTGACATCATCGATAAATTTGTAAAGGTAGAAGACAAGACTAGCGCTTTTAGAGCACGTCAACTAGCTAAACGAGAAGGTATGTTTGTTGGATACTCTAGTGGGGCAGCTTTGCAAGGTATTTTTAAAATAAAAGAAGAGCTGACACCAGAAGATTTTGTTGTGGTATTGTTCCCTGATCATGGAGCAAAATATTTGGGTAAGATCTTTAACAATGAATGGTTGGAGGAAGCAGGATTCCTTTACGGAACAGATTATAAATACATGCTTAAGTTTAGAAAATTCTTGAGAAGTATGTAATTTATTACTACTAAAAAATATTAATTCTAGTACATAGCAGATTTAAAAACTCACCCAAAAAGGTGAGTTTTTAAATTTAAATTCACTATTTTAGGTGTACTAAGCAAAATAAAAAAATTAGATATTTGCTAGGGAACAACCAACAACATTAAGATTAAGAAAACTATAGAACAAACTCCATTCGGATTATGAATTTAGCGCCAATTGAAAGAATATCAGGGCTGACAAGGAGAGAATTTGAAGAGGATTATCTTAAAAAAAGTAAACCAGTAATTTTTACCGATTTAGCGGATTCTTGGGAAGCTACAGAAAAATGGACCTTCGACTGGCTTCGAAGTAATTATGGCCATCTTGAGGTACCTCTATATGATAATGATTTTAGGAAACCAGGTAAACATTATCTCACCCCCAAAATTACTAAACCTTTCGGCGAATACCTCGACATCATTGAAGAAGGACCCACGGAATTAAGAATGTTTTTGTACAACATTTTTAAACATGCACCTGAATTAGGACGAGATTTTACGATGCCCACTGTAACAGATGGTTGGTTAGAAAAATTTCCCATGATGTTTTTTGGAGGTCAAGGAGCAAGAGTGGATTTACATTATGATTTGGATTGTGCAGCTATTTTTATCACCCAATTTCAACGCAAAAAGAAAATTATTTTATTTTCGCCAGAGCAGGCACCTTGTTTATATCAACATCCTTTCACGGTACAAAGTGAAGTCAGAATGGATAAACCTGATTTTACAAAACATCCAGCTCTAGAAAAAGCAAATGGTTTTGAATGCATAGTCGAACATGGAGAAACCCTTTTTATGCCCAGTCTTTGGTGGCATTATATGAATTATGTGGAAGGCGGATTTTCATTAAGTCTTCGAAGACATAGTTTGTACACTCGATCCCGAGGAATCTGGAATATCTCTCGACATTTTGTTGTGGATAAAGGCATGAATTTCGTTCTTGGAGATCGCTGGGGAAATATGAAAGCAAGTATGGCACAGAGGCGAGCATCCACTGTGATTGGTTAAAATTTATTTTATAAAAAACAACAATTCAGGTCGTTCTGTTTTCAGGACGACCTGTGTTGTATAAACATCAAAAATGAGAGTACTCGTTACTGGAGCAGATGGAATGTTGGGAGCTAACACTGTTCGTGAATTGTTGAGTAGGAATTATAAAGTCCGAGCTTTTGTCTTGCCCAATAGTCCATACAAATCTTTGGATGGTTTGGATATTGAAAAATCTTATGGTAACATTTTAAAATCAGAAGAAGTAGCGGCTGCGACTCAAGGATGTGATGCCATTGTTCACGCTGCTGCTAACACGAATATATGGCCAGATCGATCCGAAATAGTACGTCGAGTCAATGTCGAGGGAACGCAAAATGTCATCGATGCTGCGCTTCAACATAACATTCAAAGACTGGTCTTTATAGGAACAGCTAATTCTTTTGGCTTTGGTTCAAAATCCAATCCCGGTAACGAAACCAAAGTATATCAATCCGCAAAGTATGGTTTAGATTATATGGATTCTAAGAAGGAAGCACAAGAATTAGTGATACGTGCATGTAAAGAAAAAGGCTTACCAGCATTGACGATTAATCCAACTTTTATGCTCGGTCCACATGATTCCAAGCCTGGAGCGGGGGCAATGGTTATTGCGGTTTATCAAAGAAAAGTACCCGGTTTTGCAAAAGGTGGTCGCAATTATATTTATGTCAAAGATGTTGCTGTAGCTATTGCAAATGGTTTGACCAAAGGGAGAGTTGGAGAAAGCTATATTGCGGGAAATCATAACATGGACTATCGAGAAGCCTTTACAAAAATTGCAAATATCGTTGGTGTCCAACCACCCAAAATGACCATTCCACCAAGCCTTAGTAAGATGTATGGATTCCTCGGAACTCAATACGGAAAGCTGTTCAAAGTTACGCCAACTGTTTCTTACGCCATGACAAAAATATCTTGTGACGAACATTATTTTACCGCACAAAAAGCGGTTGATGAACTTGATCTGCCACAAACCAATATCGATGTAGCGATCACTGAATCTTTTAACTGGTTGAAAGAAAATGGCTATTGTTAGAAACGTATTCCACCAAATTTATTGGTATTGTAAATTATTAGGTTTTGATTTTAGAACAGAAAAAGAACACGTAAGCAGAGTACGTTATCGGGACGGGAGGCTAGAAGATTTATTGTTTGACTGGAAGGAGTTTAAATATTCTAGGGTTTTGGTTACTTTTTGCCAATGCAAAAGTAACGTAATAGATAATTTGTTCTAATAAAAATCTACTTTGCATTTTATTCAAAAAAATTTTAACATCGAGAAATTTACAGAACCAATTTATTTGGTTGTTAAAGCGAAGCTTTAAAAAAGTAAAAGGATCGACTTCATTATTCAAACTAAACTAAATTATCTAGGGTTGTGATTAGGTTGTTAACCTCAAGTATCAAAACGAAATTTTAAAATGAAAAACCTCCAAAATAAAGTCGCCCTCATCACCGGTTCAAGCATGGGCATCGGCAAAACCTTGGCTTACGAATTAGCCAAAAAAGGCGCAAGAATTGTCCTCAATGCAAGAAACAAAAAACGATTGCAACGCACCTACGAAGAAATGAAAACAGCAGGATATGACGTCACGACAGTAGCCGGTGATGTAACCTCTGAAGAAGATTGTCAACGAATGGTCGATCAAGCGATTGCTGAATTTGGGCAATTAGATATTTTAATCAACAATGCGGGTATTTCTACCGAAGGTGAAATTGGCGAATTGACAGGAGCCGTTTGTAAAAAAATCATGGAAGTCAATTATCTTGGAACCGTTTATGCGACTCAAGCTGCCTTACCTCATTTGAAAAAAACGAAAGGCAGTGTCATTTTTATAGGGAGCGTTGCTGGTCTGAGAGGATTACCTAACTTTTCAATTTACTCTTCTTCAAAAATGGCTTTGACCGCCTTAGCGGAAACAATGAGAATCGAGCAAGCCAAAACAGGCGTACATGTTGGATTGGCTTATGTTGGCTTTACCCGTAATGATCCAGAAAAAACAGTTTACAATTCTGCTGGTGAATTAATTCCACAACCCAAACGTGATTTTATCAAAGCAGAAGAACCAGAAGTCGTCGCCAAAAGAATCATTCGAATGATTGAAAAACGAACCTTTAAAAAAGTATTTTCACCTTTAGGTAAATTGAACGCTGTTTTGTGTCGAGTAGCGCCAGGAGTGGTGCATAGTATCTTAGGAATGAATTATCGGAAACGGAAAGCAGAGGAAGGGATTTAATCGAATCACTGATTTACGAACATCGTTCCTTGGAGGAAGAATGTTCGTTCGCATTTTGTGGAAGCTTGTAAGTGATTGGTCGTGGTCTAGTTATCAATTACTGTTTTACAATAATCTGAGAATGTTCTTTTTCTTTTCCAGTCACTTTTAGTAAATAATTTCCTTTACTCAGCTTTGGAATACTCACCTCCTGAATCACATCTGTGACTTCCTTTTGAAAAATCAATTTACCTTTTATATCAAAAACTTCTAAGCAAGTAAAAAATAGATTTCCTTCTTTTTGTTTAATACTAAATGTTTCTGAAAAAGGCATTGGAAAAAGGTCAATGGGTTGAGATGGAAGAGGAACGAGTTGAAGTGTATGAGTGGCGGCATCAAGGCGGTATTTTAGTGTGAGGATCGTACTGATATATTCTTCATAACTATGCCCAGATACATAAATTTTATCATCTTTTACAAAAACGGATATTGCTCCGTCAACATCTAAGTTATCGTGTCGAGCGGTGGCTATTTCTTCACCTGTTTCTTTATTATAAACGATTAAGATATAGTCATAATTAAAAAAACTTTGTTGACTTATTCCAACAACATAAACATATTGATCATCTACAAAAATATCGAGAGGACCATCATTGAATTCATCTCCTTGATAGTTATACCTTTGGCTCCAAAGAGGGACTCCTAAATGACTTAAATGGATAGTTAAAATATCGTGAGCTGATTCATCGTCCCAATGAATACCCGAAATATAAATACCTCCTGCTCCGTCAGATTGTAACTCAGAAAGCCAAGCTCCCAAAACAGGAAAATTTACACCAATAACAGGCTCTATGAATTCCCACAAAGTATCTCCTTCTAAATTTAATTTAGTTACTTTATAGCCTTCATCAGCATTTCCTAAAAAAATAGCCCCTTCTTGGTCAATGGTATTGTAGTTGGAATAATCACCTATAAATTTTTTTTCGACGGTACTTATATTTTGCCCAGAGAAATCTACTTGATGAATAACATAATTCGTTTCCTCGGAAAGCGTCTCATTCGTAGCAAATACTATAATTCGATCAGATAATAATTTTATTTGATGTCCAGTATATTGATCGCCTTCATTAGCAAAATGAGTATTCTCCCAAAGAATAACACCATCGGGGGATACCTTTATTAATGTTAATGCTAAAGTCGAAT
Organism: uncultured Saprospiraceae bacterium; assembly: GCA_964441245.1. Taxonomy (GTDB): domain Bacteria; phylum Bacteroidota; class Bacteroidia; order Chitinophagales; family Saprospiraceae; genus JALZUU01. Next base: position 44,314 of record CAYTVR010000021.1, read on the forward strand.
TATCATCATCAGAATCCGCACGAGCACCCAAAGCATATATGTATTGGTTTTCATCTACTAATAAATCTCGAAAATTTCCTTTACTAAAAAAATTATTAGGATGGCGAATGGTCCATAAAGTATCTCCTTGCGAATTATATTTGATAATCACCCCTTGCGAATTATTTTCATCATAACTAGCTCCTGCAATAATAATATTATCATTATTGTCTAAGACAACATCGCTTAGTTCATTATCTAAATCTTGTGGACTATAATTATTTTGCCATTGAATATTACCTGAACTATCAAATTTAGTGGTGAATAAAAAGCTAGAGATCAAAGATTGATGACTTTCTCCACAAACAAATAGATTGTTTTCACTGTCGGCGATTATTTTGGGTATTTCACCCGAGGTTGGAGAAGAATTATTAAAGCTATTTACCCATTCCTGTGTTAAAACTTCTTGATTGATTGCTGGAGACAATATCAATAAGCGTAAAAAAAGAAATACAACTATTTTTTTCATGAGAATGGAATTAAAATGAGACATCTTAGTATTCACTTTGAAATGCTTTGTAGAAGGAAGATATAGCTTTAAAATAAGAAATTTTAATAATATATATAGTCCAAGCACTTACGTAATAAAAAAAGTCAATGATTGAATCTATCGCACCGGATTAAATCCTTTGCCTTTTCCTCTATGGTTCTTTGTTTTTTAGAGTTCAAAAAATACAGATTAGCTATTTTTGTTAGAAAGCTTCACCTTTCCTATTTAAACCTTATAAATTTCGCAGATTTAGCTTTACCTTTGTCACCACCAAAAGATCGAGGCAATACAAACATATTTTGTAAAACTTAAAAAACTACACCGCTATGGATTTATTTGATCGAATTAAAGCAAACAAGGGCCCTTTAGGAAAATGGGCGGATATTGCAGAAGGATACTGGATTTTTCCAAAATTAGAAGGTGAATTGTCCAACCGGATGACCTTTAATGGTAAAGAAGTCATTTGCTGGAGTATCAATAATTATCTTGGTTTGGGGAATCATCCTGAAGTAAGAGAAGCGGATGCGCAAGGTGCTAAAGATTGGGGCTTGGCTTATCCAATGGGGTCTAGAATGATGTCTGGAAATACCCAAATGCATGATAAACTAGAAGGACAATTAGCTGAATTTGTTAATAAAGAAAAAGCGGTATTGGTTAACTTCGGTTACCAAGGTATCATGTCATCTATTGATGCTTTATTAACACGTAGAGATGTAGTCGTCTATGATGCAGAATCTCATGCTTGTATCGTAGATGGTGTACGCATGCATTTAGGAAAACGTTTTGCTTATGAGCACAATGATATTGCTAGTTTGGAAAAACACTTAATCAGTGCCAACAAAATTGTTGAACAAACTGGTGGTGGGATTTTAGTGATCTCAGAAGGTGTTTTCGGTATGCGAGGAGATCAAGGGAAATTAAGAGAAATCGTTGCTTTAAAGGAAAAATACAACTTCCGTTTATTGGTAGATGATGCACATGGTTTTGGAACCTTGGGAGCGACGGGAGCAGGAGCAGGAGAGGAGCAAGGAGTACAAGATGATATCGATGTTTATTTTGCAACTTTTGCCAAATCAATGGCGAGCATTGGTGCCTTCTTGGCAGGTGATGAAAAAGTAATTGAGTTTTTAAAATACAATATGCGTTCGCAGATTTTTGCAAAATCTGTTCCGATGCCAATCGTACATGGAGCGATCAAGCGATTAGAAATGTTGCGAACTGATCCAAGTCATAAAGAGAAGTTGTGGACTATAGTTAAAAGCTTGCAAGCAGGATTGAGAGAAAGAGGTTTTGATATTGGAAATACGAATAGTTGTGTAACGCCAGTCTATATGCATGGTTCAGTTGAAGAAGCCATGGCCATGGTGTACGACATGCGAGAAAATCATCGAATTTTCACTTCTATTGTAGTTTATCCAGTGATTCCTAAAGGAATGATTTTACTTCGATTGATTCCAACGGCTGCACATACTCAACAAGATGTGGATGACACCTTAAATGCTTTCTCTGCGATTTCTGATAAATTGAAAAACGGAGACTATCAAAAGCAAGAAGTCGCTGGACTTTGGAACACAAAATAAATTAATCAATAAAGCATTTTATTGCATTAAATGCAGACAAGGTTCCCTTCAAGGAACCTTGTTTGTTTATATGAACATTTTTCTATCCCTAAAATAAAATACTATGAAACCGATCATCAGTGGTATACAACAAGTAGGCGTTGGAAATCCCGACGTTTATGGTACTTTTAAGTGGTATCGACAAAATTTTGGAATGGATATTTCCGTCTTTGATGAAGCCGCAGAGGCTGGATTGATGTTGCCATATACTGGTGGAGAGCCACGGGAGCGACATGCGATATTGGCGATCAATATTCAAGGTGGTGGTGGACTAGAAATTTGGCAATATACTTCTCGAACTTCAGAACCAGCTGACTTTGACATTCAAGCAGGAGATACGGGAATTTATATTTGTAAATTTAAAAGCCATAATGTTCGAGCTACTTATGAATCTTTTCAAAAAAAGAACTTAAAGTTATTGGGTGGTGTTTCTAAAATGCCAGATGGACGAGAACATTTTTATGTCGAAGATCCTTACGGAAATATTTGTGAAGTTGTACCTTCTGATCATTGGTTCAAAAAGACGGCAAAGTTGACTGGAGGTGTATATGGATCGACAATTGGGGTGACAGATATTGAAAAAGCAAGAAAGGTTTATTCTGATATTTTGGGTTATGACGAAGTAGTATATGATGAGACCGGAACCTTTGATGATTTTAAAGTTTTGAATGGTGGGAGTCAGTCTTTTCGACGAGTCTTGTTACGGCATTCAAAAGCAAGAAGAGGAGCTTTTAGTCGTTTATTGGGACCAAGTGAAATGGAATTGATTCAAGTCTTAGATCGGGAGCCTCGGAAGATTTTTGAAAATCGTTTGTGGGGAGATATTGGTTTTATCCACCTGTGTTTTGATATTCAAGGTATGACAGAGTTGAAAGCACAATGTGAAAAAAATGGTTTTCCATTTACGGTGGATAGTAGTGAAAGTTTTGACATGGGAGAAGCCGCTGGTCATTTTAGCTACATCGAAGATCCAGACGGAACATTGATTGAATTTGTGGAAACACATAAAGTGCCTATTCTTAAAAAGATTAACTGGTATCTTAATTTGCGTAAGCGAGATCCTATAAAACCTTTGCCGAATTGGATGGTAAGAAGCTTGGCTTTTAATCGAGTGAAGGATTAATAATCGCCTTTGTGGAAAAATGTTAAATTTTTGTTAAGCCACCAATTGATATAAGGAACGAAACATTATATTATTGTATGTTGTCACGATAAAAGATAAAAGCATATTAGAAGAATTATAAAATATCTTCATGCTTTTTGTAAACACACACCAAACGTTTTTAACACCTTTAAGTAAATATAGTCTATGGAGGACGGAGTCATTTTGATTCCGTCTTTTTTTGTTTTAGGAGAAAAATTAAGCGATTTTTTGATGCTAGTGTAAATTAATTAGTTTAGTGTCTAAACAAAACTTAAAAATCATGGAACAACCCAAATTTTACATGTTATTCGTTGCTGCACTTATTCCAATGGTGATTGGATCATTATGGTATAGCGATAAAGTGTTGGGCAAAAGTTGGATGAAATCAGCAGGCCTTAAAAAGTCCGATCTTGAAGGCGGAAATGTGGCACTTATCTTAGGCGTGGCTTATGTATTTAGCGTGTTAATCGCTTTTATGATAAGTGGAATGACGAACCATCAAACAGGAATAATGCAATTATTAGTCTCTGAACCTGGATTCGGTGAGGCAGGATCAGAAGTACAAAATTATTATGAAAACTTTTTGTCGAAGTATGGAAATAAGCATAGAGATTTTGGACATGGAGCGGTTCATGGAATTATTGCAGCGATTGGTTTGGCTCTACCAATGGTAGGAATGAATGCCCTTTTTGAGCGAAGAGGTTGGAAATATATCATGATTCATTTTGGCTATTGGTTGATCACCTTGACTTTGATGGGAGGCGTCCTTTGTCAGTTTATGTAAAAAGTATTTAGAGTGTGTTAGGGTGTTAAAGTGTTCAGGTACCAAATACATTTTCAATGCCTTAAACACCCTAACACCTACTAAGATAAAAGCTGAATAATTTCTTCACGATCACCGATTTCTTGAGCCATTTCTAAAGGCGTTTTTCCATCTTCATTTTTGACTTCTGTTTCGACTCCTTCGGACAAAAGGCCAGTGACCCAATCTGGTTTGTTAAAATGAATTGCCCATTCCAAAGGTGTTTGACCATCTATTTGTTTATTTAAGTCAATACTATGTTTGGCCAAAACAGGTAATATGGCAATGCTTGCTTTTTCAATCGCTTTAATAACTGGAGAAGGAATATCTCGTCCACCAAAATAAGGATCAGCTCCAGCGCTTAATAATAAATCAAACATCTTCGCATCCTTATAGGCGACAAATTGTAAACTGATGATTTGTTTTGGGTTATTTAAGATTTCAGGAAGTGTCTCTTTGTTTTGATGGAGAATGACTTCTACTAATTTATAAGCATTTTTACTGACCGCCAAGCTCAATGGAGAATGCTCTCGATCAGCTACTCGTGTAATCGTATCCGCTCCCTTTTTTAACAAAGTGCGAATGATGTCAGAATTCTCTTCATGGATAGCTTCTAGCAATGGAGTAGTTGCTAAATCTGGATGAGTTGCATTGATGTTATCTAATTTTTCCAACAGTATTTTTGCCGCATCCGTATCCTTGTCTCTTAAGGCTTTTATAAAAGGCGT
>CAYTVR010000022.1:0-27349 GCA_964441245.1 uncultured Saprospiraceae bacterium
TCCAACATTCCTTCCATCGCTGATTTAATTTCTTCGATGGCTTCGTAAATGATAGAATAGGTCTTGATTTCTACTCCTTCTCGTTCTGCTAATTTTCTAGCTTGAAGCGATGGTCTTACTTGGAAACCAATAATGATCGCATCCGAAGCAGATGCCAATAGAACATCAGATTCAATGATTTGTCCTACCGCTTTATGAATTACATTGACCTGAATCGTTTCAACTGAAAGTTTGATCAAGGAATCAGAAAGTGCTTCAATAGAACCATCCACATCACCTTTTACAATCAAGTTCAATTCTTTGAAATTACCCAGAGCCAAACGACGTCCAATCTCATCCAAACTAATTCGTTTGTTGGCTCTAGTCGTTTGTTCGCGAATAATCTGTGCTCTCTTTGAAGCCAGTTGACGAGCTTCTTGCTCGCTTTCCATGACTTTAAATTTCTCTCCAGCTTGTGGTGCTCCACTCAATCCTAAAAGTAAGATTGGTTGAGAGGGACCAGCAACTTTTGTTTTCTTTCCACGCTCGTTAAACATCGCTTTGATCTTACCCGAGAACTCTCCGGCAACAACAATATCTCCTTGTTTCAATGTTCCGTTTTGAACCAATATTTTGGTAACGAAACCTCGACCTTTATCTAAAGATGCTTCAATTACAGTACCCACAGCATCTCTACTTGGATTAGCTTTAAGTTCTAATAATTCCGCTTCTAGCAATATTTTTTCAAGTAAAAGATCAATGTTTAAACCTGTTTTGGCTGAAATATCTTGCGATTGGTATTTTCCACCCCATGATTCCACAAGGAAGTTCATACTCGCTAATTCTTGTTTGATTTTTTCTGGATTAGCTCCATCTTTATCCATCTTATTGATGGCAAACACCATCGGTACACCTGCTGCTTGTGCGTGACTAATGGCCTCTTTGGTCTGTGGCATGATACTATCATCTGCCGCAATAATAATGACAACAATATCTGTTACTTTCGCACCACGTGCACGCATCGCTGTAAAGGCTTCGTGACCCGGTGTATCTAAGAAAGTAATCGGTTTTTGTTCTTCACCAACTCGTACTTCGTGAGCTCCAATATGCTGTGTGATTCCCCCTGCTTCTCCTTCTGCTACATTTGCTTTTCGGATATAATCTAGTAAGGATGTTTTACCATGATCAACGTGTCCCATCACGGTTACGATTGGTGCACGAGGTTCTAAATCAGCAGGATCATCTATAATTTCATCATCTTCTTCAATCTGTTCCTCTGCACTAATGAATTCTACTTCATGGTCAAACTCTTCCGCAACTAATTCAATGATTTCTGCATCTAGACGTTGATTGATCGAAACGATTACTCCTAGGTTCATACAAGTCATGATGACTTCCGTAGGGGAAATGTTCATCAAACTTGCTAATTCAGAAACAGAAATAAACTCAGTCAACTGTAATTTACCCGTTTCTTTTTGGCTCTCAATCAACTCTTGTTTTTCTCGAATTCTGTCTCGATTATCTCGACGCAACTTCTGACGTTTTTTCTTTCCACCGCCAGAAATTCGAGCCATTGTTTGTTTGATTTTCTCATCAATCTGCTTTTGAGAAACTTCTTTGACTTCAGGACGTCTTGAGCCGCCTCTTCCACCTCTTCCGCCTCTAGATGATTGATTAGAACGATTGTTATTTCCGCCTCTTCCGCCGCCGCCGCCAGAAGATGATGACTGTCTACTATTGGGGTTGGCCTGAACAATCTTACGTTTTCTTTTACGTTTTTTCTGTGCATCCGGAGATTCTCCTGGTTTTTTAGTCGCAGGTTTGGAAGCATCCGTTGCTTTATCGTCTTTTTTCTTTTTCTTTTTCTTAGGTCTCTTAAGCTTGTCAGCATCAATTTTACCAAGAATTTTCAGTCCTTTTAGTTGAGGTGTTTTAGCTCTGACTAATTCATTAGGTGTTCCTTCTGCTGCATCTGGAGCATCTGAACTTTTTTCTTCTTGTGGCTTATCCGCTTTAACTTCCTCTTTTGGAACATCTACTGCTTTAGGAACTTCGACTTTTTCAGTTTTTTCAACTTTTTCGTTAGCGACCTCTGTCTTTTCTACGATTTCTTCTACAACTGGTGTTGCTATTTCTTCCTCGACAACCTCAACTACTTCTTCTACAACTGGTGCTACTTCAGTCTCTGGCTCTTTCTCCTCTTCTTTAGCTTCTGGCTTTTTATCTAAATCAATTTTTCCTTTTATGGTCAAACCAATTTTAGGCTTTACAGTTTCCTCCACTGGAGTTTCGGCTACTTCCTCTACTTCTACAACATCTGGAACTACTTCTTCCACGGGTTCTTCTACAACTGGTGGAGTTGGAGCCGGCGTTGATTCTGCAACAGGAGCCTTAGCCTTGTGAGTGAAAAGCTCATCCTTAGGTGCTTTAGGTTCTTCTTTTTTAGGAGTAATTCGATTTCCGATAACAAGCTGATCTGCTTGTTCTTTAATGGCAAGAGAGTTCTGGAATTCCTTGAGGAGTACATCGTACATCTCATCGGAAACCTTAGCAGTAGGCTTATTCTCAATCTCAAAACCATTGTTGGCGAGGTGGTCAACAATAGTAGAGGTACCTACATTTAATTCTTTTGCTATCTTAACTAATCTTTTGGCCATTCAATTTTTTTTTGTTGGCTGAAATACTGATTCTGTTAACGACAGACAAATAATTTTCCGATAAGTAAGGTTCGTGTTACATTTTCAAATCAATTTTTATTGATAATAATTAGTAATGCATAAACTCATCAAAAGCTATTTGTCATTGTTATTTACTTTTATGTCTAAAACAAATAAATGAATCAAGCTAGCCTGTATTCCTCAAAGTTAAGGAAATACTATCTACTTTACTCTTTATTCCTAAAAACAGTTCAATAAATCTGTAAAAACTGTGCTTAATATGGAATTTAGGGCAAAATCAATTCATTTAAGTATATTTTTTTGACTACTCCTCTGGTGGAGCAGCTACTGTCTTTTCTTCTTCGTCAAACTCTGCTGCAAGGATTCCCAATACTTCTTCTACCGTTTCTTCCTCCAAGTCAGTTCTACGTATTAACTCTTCTTTGCTCAATTCAAGAACACTTCTTGCTGAATCACAACCGATGTTTTTCAGTTGTTCAATGATCCAACCTTCGATTTCATCAGAAAATTCTTCTAAGTCTACATCGTCAATTTCTACTTCAACTGTATTTCTGAATACATCTAATTCAAATCCTGTTAACTTACTAGCTAGTTTAATATTCGTTCCTCCTTTTCCAATGGCTAAAGAAACTTGATCTGGCTCAAGGTATACCTTCGCTCGCATTTCCTCCATGTTAAGATCTATGCTCGTCACCTTCGCAGGAGTCAATGCTCTCTGAATAAAGAGTGTATTATTATTAGTATAATTAACGATATCTATATTTTCATTTCGCAATTCACGAACAATCCCATGAATTCTTGATCCTTTCATACCTACACAAGCTCCTACTGGATCAATTCGATCATCATAAGATTCAACGGCTACCTTTGCCCGCTCACCTGGCATACGAACAATCTTTTTAATGGTAATCAAACCATCTTCAATTTCTGGAACTTCTTGTCCCATCAATTTTTCTAAGAAAACACTATCTGTTCTTGACATGATCACAACAGGATTGTTGTTTTTCATTTCTACTTTTCGGATGACTCCTCTTACCATGTCTCCCTTACGGAAAAAGTCTCCCTTAATCATTTCATTTCGAGGTAGGATCAATTCATTCCCAGATGTATCATCAATCACCAAAACTTCTCTTTTCAACACCTGATGTACTTCACCCAAGATCACTTCTCCTACACGTTCTGAGTATTGCTTGAATACTTCATCTTTCTCTAACTCCATGATTCTAGAAATCAAAGTTTGACGTGCCGCCATAATCGCTCGTCTTCCAAAATCTTCTAAGTGTAGCTGCTCATAACATTCCTCTCCAATTTCATAGTCCTCATCAATAGAAAAGGCTTCAGAAATAGATATTTGACTTCGATCATCTAAAACTTCACCATCTGGTACAATTTCTCGCACTCTCCAAAGTTCCAAGTCACCTTTCTGAGTATTAACGATGACATCAAAATTTTCATCAGAACCGTATTTTTTACGAATCAACGTACGAAATACATCTTCTAAAACACGCACCATCGTTGGGCGGTCAATATTTTTACCGGCTTTAAACTCCGAAAAAGTATCTACTAAATTTATCATGATCTCTTATATTTTAAAGCTTAAAAAGTAATTTTCACTTTTGTTTGTGCTATATCTTCAAAAGAAATAACGGTTTGTACCAGTTCCTTCTTTTTCTTTTTTCCTTGTTTGGTCGTTACCATCGTTTCGGTAGTGATCTCAGTATCATTACAAGCGACTAATGTTCCTTTTTGTGTCCGACCATCTTTTAAATTTACTTCAACTCGCCTTCCAATGTTTCGATGATATTGCCGAATAAACTTTAGCGGTCGACCTATCCCTGGAGAAGATACCTCTAATGTGTATTTTTCACCCAACCAGGCTTCTTCATCAATATATTGTTCTAGAAATCGGCTTATGCGTTGACACTTTTTGAATGTAATACCAGAATCACTGTCTATAAAGACTTCCAGTTTATTATTTTGATGGTGAGTCACTTCCACGATGAAGCAGTCTGTATATTCTTCTTCTTGGAATTTCTCTAATAAAAGTGCTTTGATCTTTTCTGTAATCACTGCTTGTTTTGGCATATAAAATAAAAAGAGGGAACCGATGGTTCCCTCTTCTAGGATGAATTATATCGCAAATATAAGTCTTTTTAATAAAACATGCAATAGATTATCTATTCATAACCAAATAACAACTTATTAATAACTTTCAATAAAAAATGAAAATAGAAGGTCTGTCCTTAAACAGAGCTTTCGTATCTTTGTTGTATTAGTACTTCTTACTTTTGTTTTTAAGCAAATTTTTAAAAGACTAATCTACTTCATGCAATAATATTGTAGCTTATGAATATCAATGATCTTTTACAACGAGGCCTCCAATTAGAATTCCTTAGTGCTGAGGAAGGCGTTTTTTTATTTGAAAATGCAAGTACGACCGAGCTAATGTATGTGGCCAATCAACTTCGGCAACATCATCGACCAGATAATGTGGTTAGCTGGATTATTGATCGCAATTCAAACACAACCAATGTTTGTAATGCCAATTGTAAGTTCTGTAATTTTTATAGACGGCCTGGACATGACGAAGCATATATTACTACTATCGAAGAATATAAAACGAAGATAGAGGAAACCTTTAAATTCGGTGGCGAGCAATTATTATTGCAAGGTGGCCATCATCCTGATTTGGGTTTACAGTTTTATTGTGATCTTTTCAGTGAACTGAAATCACTATATCCGAATCTAAAACTACATGCACTCGGACCTCCTGAAATTGCACACATCACCAAATTAGAAAAATCAACACATACAGAAGTGCTCGCCGCATTAAAAGAAGCTGGCTTAGATTCTCTACCTGGTGCTGGCGCAGAAATTTTAGATGATCGAGTTCGTCGATTGATTTCAAAAGGAAAATGTGGAGGGAAAGAATGGTTGGACGTTATGCGTGCTGCCCATCAATTACATTTAACGACTTCCGCTACCATGATGTTTGGTCATATAGAAACAAACTTAGAACGAATGGAGCATCTGGTAGCCATTCGTCAAGTCCAATCTGAGAAACCTGATGATGCCAAAGGTTTTCTAGCCTTCATCCCTTGGCCATTTATGGATGAAGGAACTTTATTGAAAAAAATAAAACGAGCACGTAATACTTGTACTGGTGATGAATATGTAAGAATGATCGCGATGAGTCGAATCATGTTACCTAATGTTAAAAATATTCAAGCGTCTTGGTTGACCGTTGGGAAAGAAGTCGCACAAGTTTGTTTACATGCAGGTGCTAATGATTTTGGAAGTATTATGATCGAAGAAAATGTGGTATCAGCAGCAGGCGCAGCATTTCGTTTTACTGCTTCTGGAATCCAACAAGCGATTAGAGATGCTGGCTTTGACCCAAAATTAAGAAACCAACAATACGAATATCGCGAGGTTCCTAAAAACATTATTAATCAAGAACTCGATCATGCTAATATGATTGTTGATTAAAAAATAGTCAGAAGAAAAACTAAACATGCTATACGAACAAATACAGGAAGCTGTCGACTTCATCAGAAGCAAAACAGATTTCCAACCCATCATAGGGATCATTCTTGGAACGGGTTTAGGTTCCCTAGTCGATGAAATCGAAATAAGTGCAGAGATTCCCTATAATGAGATTCCTCATTTTCCCTTGTCTACGGTTCAAAGTCATAAAAGCAAATTAGTATTTGGTACCCTTGCGGGAAAACCAGTTGTCGTGATGGCAGGCCGTTTTCATTATTACGAAGGTTATAGCATGAAGCAAGTAACTTTCCCCGTACGAGTCATGAACTTTTTGGGTATCCAGCAATTATTCGTGTCCAATGTTTCAGGGAGTACCAACCAACATATTTTTGCAGGCGATATTGTTTTTATCAAAGACCATATTAATCTTCAACCAGAAAACCCGCTTCGTGGTGTAAACGATGAAAGACTAGGCCCTCGCTTTCCAGACATGATGAAAGTGTATGATCGAGCGCTCAATAAACGAGCCCTTGAAATCGCAGCCAACAACAATATTCGCGCTCACGAAGGCATCTATGTTTGTTTATCAGGACCGAATTTGGAAACACCTGCCGAATACAATTATTTGCATCGTATAGGTGGTGACTTAGTGGGTATGTCTACCGTTCCTGAAGTAATTGTAGCCAGGCATATGAATATTCCAGTCTTTGCGCTCTCAGTCGTTTCTAATCAATGTTATCCGACAGAAGTCATTACAGAAACAACTCTTGAAGAGGTCATTGAACTCGGCAATAAAACCGCCCCTAAAATGTGCTTTTTAGTAAAAGAACTGATAAGAGAAGTTATTTAAGAAAAATTTTAGCTCAACGTTAATATTGGATTATAATTTATGCTTCTTATTTTGCACCCCTTGAATGATTGAATGCAGGAATAATTAAATTTTGAATGAGCCTTCGAACGTAAAATCGCAATATCGTACACATTCAAAATTCAATTATTCTAGCATTCAACCATTCCCACATTAAGTAATAAAATAAAAAATTGTCAACGTGAAAGTAGCGAAGAAAGATTCCAAGAAAGTGGAGAATAACGGACTACCAAATAATGATTACATCGATGTAATTGGCGCTAGAGAACATAATCTAAAGGACATCAGTCTTCAAATTCCTCGAAACCAATTTGTCGTCATTACAGGGATCAGTGGTAGTGGAAAATCGTCTTTGGCTTTTGACACGATTTATGCAGAAGGTCAACGCCGTTACATGGAAACCTTCACGGCCTATGCACGACAATTCATTGGAGAGATGGAACGACCTGATGTCGAAAAAATAACAGGATTGAGCCCAGTTATTTCCATTGAACAAAAAACGACTGGTCGGAATCCTCGGTCAACGGTTGGAACTATAACAGAAATTTATGACTTCCTTCGTTTGCTATATGCTCGGATCGGAGAAGCCTATTCTTATTCTACTGGAAAGAAAATGGTTCGCTATACCGAAGACCAGATGGTTGATCATATTTTTAAAAATTTCAAAAACAAAAAAATATTATTATTAGCTCCATTGGTTAGAGCTAGAAAAGGACATTATCGAGAGCTCTTTGACTCCGTTCGTAAACAAGGCTATACTAAAGTCCGCGTAGATGGTAAGGTGATTGACATCAAACCTAACATGCAAATTGATCGATATAAAATTCATGATATTGAAGTGGTGATTGATCGCTTATCGGTCTCAAAAGAACGAAAAGAAAGATTGTCCAAATCTTTACAAATTGCTTTGAAAATGGGCAATGGTTTCATCATGGTCATGGAACATGAAAACGAAACGATCTTTCCATACAGTAAACACTTAATGGATCCCGACAGTGGAATTTCCTACGAAGAACCTTCGCCAAATGCCTTCTCTTTTAATTCTCCATACGGTTATTGTAAAAACTGCAAAGGACTGGGAAAGGTACAAAAAGTGGACATCGAAAAAGTAATTCCTGACGACTCTAAAAGTATTGACGAAGTCGGAATCCTACCCTTTGGAGAAGTACGCGACAACATGACTTTTAAGCAATTAAAAGCGGTCGCTAAAAAATATAAATTTACTTTTTCCACACCCGTCAAAAAGATTCCTAAGAAGGCCCTCGACATCATTTTACACGGAGGTGATGAGAGTTTTGATGTCAAGATGAATTACAAACACGATCTAGTTTATAACTTGGCTTACGAAGGCTTGTTTAAAATGTTGAAACGTTGGTATCAAGAGTCTAGTTCTGACAAAATTAGAAAATGGTCTGAAGATTTTATGACGATTGACACCTGTCCTGATTGTAGTGGACATCGTTTATGTAAAGAGTCCTTACACTTTAAGTTGGGTGAAAAAAACATTTCCGAATTAGCCCAAATGGACATCGGCGAATTGGCTGATTGGATGGAAAAAATAGATCGTAAATTGTCCACCAGACAAAAGGCTATTGCTAAAGATATTTTGAAAGAAATTCGATTAAGGATTGGTTTTTTAATGCATGTTGGTTTGGATTATTTAAGTCTTGATCGTCCTGCTCGAACGCTTTCTGGTGGAGAATCTCAAAGAATTCGATTAGCTACTCAAATCGGATCACAACTCACTGGAATCACCTATATTTTAGATGAACCTAGCATTGGTTTACATCAGAGAGACAATCAACGTTTGATCGAAGCATTGCGAGAATTAGCGGATATTGGTAACACTGTTTTAGTCGTCGAACACGATAAAGACATCATGCTGGCTTCTGACTATCTAATTGATCTAGGTCCCGGTGCAGGAAAGCATGGTGGCGACTTAGTTGGAGAAGGTGTTCCTAAAACTTTTTTGAAAAAGAAAACACTCACTGCAGAATATTTAAGAAACATCAAAAAAATAGAAATTCCGACAACTCGAAGAAAAGGGAATGGTCATTTTTTAGAATTAAAAGGGGCAACTGGTAATAATTTGAAAAACGTCAGTATCAAAATTCCTTTAGGCACTTTCTGTTGTGTAACAGGTGTTTCCGGAAGCGGAAAATCGACTTTGATCAACGAGACTTTATATCCCATTTTGCGACAGCATTATTACAAAAGTCGTCAAAGACCATTGCCTTATAAATCAGTAAGTGGCTTAGAACATATTGACAAAGTCATTGAGATTGATCAATCTCCGATTGGTCGAACGCCGCGTTCTAATCCAGCAACTTATACTGGCGTGTTTACGGATATTCGTAAGATATATTCTGAATTGCCTGAAGCAAAAATCCGAGGATATAAACCTGGACGTTTTTCTTTCAATGTCAAAGGTGGACGATGCGAAGAATGTCAAGGTGCAGGAAAACGAATCATTGAAATGAATTTTCTACCAGATGTAGCTGTAGATTGTGAAAAGTGCCTTGGAAGACGCTACAATCGCGAAACATGCGAAGTTTTATTCAAAGGAAAATCTATTAATGACGTCTTGAATCTAACCGTCGATGAGGCCGTAGATTTTTTCAAAAACATCCCGAACATTTATCGAAAGATGAAAACCCTAAAAGAGGTGGGACTGGGATACATTACCTTGGGACAACAAGCAACTACTCTATCCGGAGGAGAAGCACAAAGGGTAAAATTATCTGAAGAATTATCTAAAAGAGATACCGGTAAAACACTTTATATTTTAGATGAACCAACAACTGGATTACATTTTGATGATATTCGACAATTGTTGGGCGTACTAACTCGATTGGTGGACAAAGGAAACACGATTATTATTATTGAACATAACTTAGATGTGGTAAAAGTCGCAGATTATATTATTGATGTTGGTTTGGAAGGAGGTGCGCGTGGTGGAGCAATTCTTTGCGAAGGCACTCCGGAAAAAATCGCCAAACATAAGACCAGTCATACTGGTCGTTTCTTAAAAGAAGAACTTTAGTTCTAGCAGTATTCAAACATATAGGAGTCAAAAACTTGCAGTCATTCCCATGATAGCCCCTTCTTTTGTATACTCTCTATTGACTGCTGTATTTTATTCTACAATTCATCCTGCTATTTCAACAACTCAGCGGAATTGACCGTTTTTTCATGATGCTTGCAACTAAATTGCAAATAAAAAAGTCATTATGAAAAAATTAATCTTCACTCTACTATGTACTTTCCTTATGGGAAATATCTTAAACGCACAAAATGATTTAAGCTTTGCTAGTATTTCATTCGAAAAGCAACAAAACCTTGTGGCAGAAGGTGAAATTTCACAAGAGTTTGCTTACGTCCCCGTTGAGGAACCCAAAATTCAAGAAATTATTCAAGACATTAAAAGCAGGGTAGTTTATCCATCGATAGCAGAAGAATATGGTATTGAAGGAAGCGTCAAATTGGAATTACTTTATGATGGGAATATTCAAAATATTCATGTCGTAGCATCTAGTTCTGATTTGTTAGAGACTGCGGCTATTGAAGCTATACAAAAATTTGTACTTAGTCGATCACAAACAACGGAGACAAAGTCAATAATAGATCCTGTTAAAATCCCAGTCCTTTTTCGATTTACGCTGTAGAGAAAATTTCGGACGTAAAGTCGCAATTTTATAAATTATATTTCAAGACTCTACACTCATTCTCCCCTTCAGGGAAACTAAAAGCATGTTTCCATTTCTGTTGTCCAATAAAATTTGACCAAGGATTTTCCTAGTATTTGGAATTTTATCCTTACATTTAGTAAAGCGCGAAGAATACATTTCAAGTAAATTTATTCTTCGCGTTTACTGAACCAAATCAAATTAAGCACCAGCAATGAGAAACATAGCTAATAACCTCTTTCGTTGGTATTATACCAAACGTATCCGTCAGATCGAACGTTTTATAGCGAATCCTTTCGAGGTGCAGCAAAATTTGTTGCTTGATTTGATCCAAACCGCCAAAGATACCGAGTGGGGACGACAACATGATTTCAATTCCATTCGAACTCCTCATGATTTTTCTCAAAAAGTAGCTATCCAAGATTATGAATCTTTAAAACCCTACATCCAACGGATGATGAAAGGAGAAGAGAATATCTTGTGGCAAGGAGCTGTAAACATGTTCTCTAAATCTTCGGGAACGACTAATGATAAGAGTAAATTCATTCCTGTTTCTAACATCAACTTTAAGGGCTGTCACATCAAAGGGACTTGGGATACGATGACCTTACTTTATAATCGAAAACCTGATTGTAAAATTTTTTCTGGAAAAAATTTCTTGATGGCTGGTTCTCATCAACCATACAAAGCATTTCCAAAAACGACCTTGGGAGATGTATCTGCTTTGATGATTAAAAATATGCCTAAAGTGGCTCGGCCTTTTTTCGAGCCAGATTTTGATATCATTTTACAAGCTGATTGGGAATCGAAAATCCAACAGATGGCACGTTTGGCTATCCGAGAAGATATTGCCAATCAGATCCGAATGGTGGGAGGAGTACCGACTTGGACCAAAGTTTTTTTTCAACAGATTCTTCAAGAAAGCGGGAAAGAACACATGCTAGAAGTTTGGACTAATTTTGAAGCATACATACATGGAGGTGTAAGCATTAGTCCCTATCGAGAACAATTATATCAATTTTTACCTTCAGACAAAATCACTTATTGGGAAGTATATAATGCCTCTGAAGGATATTTTGCGACTCAATATGATATTGGAGAAGATGATATGTTATTGTTATTGGACAATGGCGCTTATTATGAATTCCTTCCAATGGAAGAATGGGAAAAGTCCAATCCTCAAGCTGTTCCGCTAGAAGGAGTAGAAATAGGCAAAAATTATGCTTTACTGATTACGACTAATGCAGGCCTTTGGAGATATTTGATCGGAGATACCGTCATGTTTACCTCGACTCAACCACATAAAATAAAAATCACTGGACGTACCCAACAATTCATTAACGCGTTTGGTGAAGAATTAATGGTCGCCAATGCAGATAAGGCTATGGAACAAACTTGTCGAGCCACCAATAGTATTATTTCTGAATATACCGCAGCTCCAGTCTATATGAAAAACAAATCAAATGGAGGCCATGAATGGTTAGTAGAGTTTGACAAATTGCCTAATGACTTAGAACGATTTGCGGATGTTTTAGATGAAAATTTACAACAAGTCAACTCTGATTATGAAGCCAAACGATATAAAAACATGGCTTTGAATCGGCTATGTTTACGTAACTTACCCAAAGGAACCTTCCTTGATTGGCTTCGTTCTATCGGCAAATATGGCAACCAGCATAAAGTACCTCGCCTCTCTAATAATCGAACTTATGTTGATGATATTTTAAATTTTGTAAATAACGGTTAGTCATTCTTATCCTGCATTTCATTTCGCTCAGATTGATAAAGCAAAAGAAAATTCTTTGATCATTTTTTTTACTGTTATAAGTTATTTGGATAAAGAAAACCATCCAAATAAATTTGGTTGACCAATGGGCAAAAAAAATCCCCTCTCCACCTGGAAGGAGAGGGGAACATCCCAAAAACAGATTCGAGAAAAGTCCTTAAAATAGATGTCTATAGCGAGATTAAATTACAGATCATCCAGAACGTTTTCTTCAAGCAGTTTGATTGCAATTATTCGTTTGGTTACAACCCTGCTGGTTTGGCGATTTCCAACGCCTCTTAGTGTGTGGAAGGAAATCATGAGATTACAATTGTAGTAGTATATAATATGGAATGTCGAAAATACACTTCAAGCTGAACCTTCGTTCGAGCAGTCGTTTTCTCAGAGTTGTTGAATAATATATCTTTTTAAAAGAATAACCTAATGTCTTATAAACATAGGACAAAGCAAATACCTCATTCATCTAATGGTTGAATGTTGTAAAATAAAATCATAAATAATCAAATTCTGCTCATCCCTTTGAGCATTGGAATTAGTTATTCGACTTTGTCGGTTATCGGGAATGGTAGAATTTCTTTCGAGAAAGAGATTCTATTAAAAGGAAGGTTTTCGGAATAGACTTTGAAAAGAATCTTTCAAAATTCGCATTGCAAATATATATTATATATTCAAGATTTTCCATACCCTTAATAAGGTATTTTAAAAAAACTTGATTTTAATTCAATTTTATATTCGTAGAATCACTGATTTTAACCGTATTTTAGAGTAATATTTGTTCCCAGACTGAAAGATCCTCCAATTTTTGGCTTCGTCCGGCCGCATTGATGAGTTAACTCATCCCGAAAATTAAATCATTTTTGACAATATCCCTTAGTTCATCTGTCAATGGAATGCTCCACCCATTGCTATAATTGATAAAAAATAGATCATGAGTATTTTTCGACTAGTATCTCTATTTTCCCTTTTCCTTTCTTTCCATTTAGCATCAGCACAAGTGGTCATCAATGAAATTATGGCCAAAAATGAGAGTTTCCTTGCAGACAACGCAGGAGAGTTTGATGATTGGATTGAAATATACAACGCTGGAAATACTGCTATTGACTTAGCTAACTATATCATAACGGATGGAAATACCTCTTGGCAAATCCTAGCCAATAATGCTGCTGAAACCACCGTTCCGTCCGAAGGATTTATTTTGCTTTGGGCTGATAAAGACCCTGAACAAGGAGCCAATCATATTGATTTCAAACTGAGTAGTAATGGAGAATTGCTCTTACTCTATATGCCTGATGGAACTACAATAGTGGATCAAATTGATTTTGGCACACAAAATTCCAACCTTTCTTACGGAAGAATACTTGATGGTGCAGCTACTTTTCAAACCTTTACAGGCCCAACACCTGGCGGTTCTAATAACAATGCAGGTACACCAACTTTTGATGCCATCATAGAATCTAGTATTAGTCAAAGTTCGGATGATGCAGAAGAACCCGTAGATGTTAGTTACCTGACCTTAACAGATGGAGTGATTCAAATGGTCAATGACTGGAGTGGTGATCAAACAATTGGGTTCCGTTTTCAAGACATTGCGATTCCTCCTGGCTCTATCATAAAAAATGCACACATTCAATTTACCACAGGTTTCGCTGGTATAAGTACTGGATTATCGAATCTCGATATAAAAGGTCATAATGTAGATGATGCTCCAACATTCGTGAGTGAAGAGAATAACATCAGTAATCGAGCGACTACCTCTGCCATAGTCAATTGGCAAGCACCTACCTGGCCTGATGGTAATGAAGCAGGTACTAAACAACAAACTCCAGATTTGAAAAATATTATTCAAGAGATCATTAATCGACCTGGTTGGGAGGAGGATAATGCTTTGGCATTTATTTTTACCGGTACAGGTATTCGCGTACCTTTTGCTTATGATGGAGATCCAAGTAAGGCAGCAAAATTAGTAATTGAGGTCGGACTACCATTATCATCAACGCCCGTTACTAATCTAATGATCAATGAAATTGCCCCTTCTGGTACAGATCATACAGATGAAAATGATGAAAATGATGATTGGATTGAACTTTACAATAGTAGCAATGCTCCAATATCTGTGGGTGGTCTTTATTTGACTGATACTTATAACAACTTAACGAAATGGCAGATCAATTCATCAGCTTCTGTAGCTCCTAATGGATTCCTAACGATTTGGGCTGACAAAGATGAAGAGCAAGGAAGTTTGCATGCCGGTTTTAATTTAGAAGGTTCTGGAGAAGGATTGGCTTTAGTACAAATTATAGGAAATGATTTAGTCATTTTGGATTCTATTTCTTTTCCAAAAGTAAATATCAAAAATAGTTACGGCAGAGAAAGTGATGGTAGTAGTACTTGGGTCACCTTCGGTGAAATTACTCCCGGTGCATCCAACAATGGAGCCATGAGAGGTTTAGATCCTCCTTCCATTTCTTTGGCCAATGGTATTTATACTGGCACACAAAACGTCAGTTTAAATCATCCTGATAATGAAGTCACCATTCGATATACTATGAATGGTAGTGAACCTACAAGTAATTCACTAGCGTACTCCTCTCCTATTAACATCAATGAAAGTACTAGTTTACGAGCAACTGCTTTTCGGAATAATTATGTCCCTAGTCAATCTTCTGCTGGTTCTTTTTTATTTAATGTTGGACAACATTTACCTAGTCTAATCATCAATACCGATCCCAAGAATTTTTTCGATGATGAAATTGGCATATACATAGAAGGAACTAATGGGGCGACCGGATTTTGTAGTACCGAACCGGTCAACTGGAATCAAGATTGGGAAAGACCCGTCAACTTAAGTATGATCAATACGGATGGCAGCGAAGCATTTAGTGTCCGTGCTGGTGTAAAAATTGGTGGTGGTTGCTCTCGAACCTATGGCCAGAAAAGTTTGAACGTTTACTTGCGTAGAAATACATATGGCGATAATGCAATCGAATATCCCATATTTGAAGGGAGAGATTCTGATGAATACGAACGGTTAAAACTCAGAAATAGCGGCCAAGATTATCTACGGACCATGTATCGAGATGGATTGGTACAATCCCTATTATGGGATCAAGTCGACATAGACTTACAAGCGTTTTTACCTACAGTGCTTTACCTTAACGGAGAATTTTGGGGCATCCATAATATTCGAGAAATTTTTTCTGACGAATATTTTAAACGAGTTCATGATGTGGATAAAGATGAATTGGATCTAATCAAAAATCCAATGATGGATTGGATGGAAGTAAAAGTAGGTGATGTGACCGCTTATGCTGAATTGTTTGACTTCATTGAAAATAATGACTTAAGTAATACTGAACATTACAACACCGTCAGTGATCAAGTAGACCTCAACGAATTTTTAAACTATTGGATTTCTTCTGTCTATATCGCTAAACATGATTGGCCTGCTAACAATATAATTGTATGGAGAAAAAGGAAGAATGGAGCTAAATGGAGATGGGGAGCAATGGATCATGACGGAAGTACCGATAATGGTTTTAGTTCAGAGACGGAAGCTAGTTTCAATACTTTAGAATATGCTACAGATGAGGAGTCGCAATCTTGGCCAAATCATCGAAACAGTACTTTGTTTTTTAGAAAATTACTAGAAAATGATGATTTCAAAAATGAATACATACAGCGTACTTGTAGCTTTATTGGTTTGATTTATGAAGAAGATCGAGCAACAGGGATGGCAGATGATTTTAAAGCTCAAATAGCACCTGAAATTCAAAACCAATTGGATAAATGGGGGGATGAAAATTCAATAGGTGGAAGCTTGTACTCTTGGGAAGGCTGGACGGAAGACTTACGTGATTTTTTTGTTGATCGTCCTGATTTTATGCGATCTTTTATGAAAGATAAATTCGATCTAGGAAACACTTATGAACTCACCCTCAATTACAATTCAAATTCTGGTGGACAGGTTGTGGTCAATGATAATTTGATGGAAACACCTTACAATTTTCAAAACTTATACTTCAAAAACATTCCTTTAAAGGTAACCGCTATTGCCGAAGAGAATTATATATTTTCTCACTGGTTAGAAACTGGAAACACCAATCCTGAGATTGATTTTATCGGAACGAGTGATGCGACTTTAACCCCAATTTTCGAAACGCTTGTCAATACCAAAGATTTAGCGGGAGCTATTCCTTTTAAGCTTTATCCAAATCCTAATTCCGGAAAATTCATTCTTTCTTTTGACTTAGACAACCAAGATACTGGAAGCATTAACATCTACGACCTACTTGGTAAAAGAATTTATTCTGCTACAAAATCAAGCCTTGAAAAAACGATAGAAATTGATTTAAAAAATCAACAAAGTGGCATTTACTGGCTAAGTGTAGAGACTACGAAAGCACGAAGGATGAGTAAATTGGTGATCAAGCGTTAGCAATGATTCTAAATGCTTCAAGAATAAAATACCCCTAAGTCCTTATTATAGCACTTTTTACTCATTGCTTTTTAAACAGTTTTATCAACTTTATTACTTACGATTAACTATTGGTAGGCCATAAAGAAGCCCTTTTTAATAGGGCTCTTTTAGGTGATTTTAAACCAGCAATGATTCATTCTGCAAAGTCTTCTGGTTGTAATACTTACCTTACTCCTTAAAAAACTACTACCTTTTTGTTTTTTTAGTAAATTGCTTTTATATGATCGAAACAGCAATAGACAAAACGATTTTAGAGCAACTAGCTCAGGAATTAGAAGGAGAATTCTATTATGACGATATGATGAAAATTATCTATGCCACAGATGCTTCTGTGTATAGAGAATTACCCCTTGCCGTTGCTATCCCTAAAGATAATGCTGACCTAAAGAAATTGATCCATTTTGCCAACAAATATCATACTTCATTAATACCACGGGCTGGTGGAACTTCATTGGCAGGGCAAGTCGTCGGAAATGGAATAGTGGTAGATATTTCTAAATATTTTAATAAAATTCTGGAATTTAATCCAGAGGAAAAATGGATTAAAGTGCAACCTGGAGTTGTCCGAGATGAGTTGAATACCTTTCTAAAAACTCATGGTTTGTTTTTCAGCCCGATTACTTCGACTGCCAACCGAGCAACGATAGGAGGAATGGTGGGTAACAATTCATCGGGTACTACTTCCATCGTTTATGGCTCTACGAGAGATCATGTATTAGAACTTAAAACTCTTTTATCTGATGGCTCAGCAGTTACTTTTGGAAAAATAAATAAAGCTGATTTCCTACGTAAAACAAAATTGGAAACGCTTGAAGGTACCATCTATCAACATATTCACACAGAACTTAGCACCGAAAATAACCAAACCAACATCAGGGAACATTTTCCTAAAAAAAGTATTCATAGAAGAAATACAGGATATGCTGTAGATTATCTTTTAGCAACAGAATTGTTTTCAGAACAAAAAATAGCTTTTGATTTTTGTAAATTACTTTGTGGCTCAGAAGGTACGCTTGCTTTTACCACCGAAATAAAACTACAGCTTGATGAGGTTCAGAAACCCGTCGATGTAATTGTTGCCGTACACTTTTCTGATATCTATGAAAGTCTTCGAGCGACTCAACTAGCCATGCAGCATCAACCGACTCAATGTGAATTGATCGATAAAATTATCCTTGACTGCACAAAAGAAAATATTAAGCAAAGCAAGAATCGTTGGTTTATAGAAGGTGATCCCGAAGGACTACTGATGATTGAATTTAGAGGAGATACTTTAGCTGTCGCAATGAGTCAAGCTGAGAAAATGATTGTTGATTTGAAATCAAAACAAATGGGATATGCTTACCCAATCATCCCTCCTGAAAAAACTAAAAGACTTAGAGATTTGAGAAAAGCAGGCTTGGGATTATTAGCCAATATCCCTGGTGATAAAAAAGCCGTGGCCTGTATTGAAGATACCGCAGTTGCTTTAGAAGATTTAGAAGATTACATAAAAGAAGTCGGCATTATGATGCGGCATCATAAACAAAAACAAGTTATCTATGCACATGCAGGCGCTGGCGAATTGCATTTACGTCCTATTTTAAATCTAAAAAAATCCGATGATGTCGAAGACTTTTTCAAAATAAGTAAGGCTACCGCTGAAATTGTCAAAAAGTATAAAGGTTCTTTAAGTGGAGAGCATGGAGATGGGCGATTAAGAGGCGCTTTTATTCCAATGATGGTGGGTAAAGAAAATTATGAACTATTTAAAAGAATAAAATCCAAATGGGACCCCAATAATATTTTCAATCCTAATAAAATTGTGGATACGCCTAAAATGAATACCTCGCTCCGTTATGAACCTGATGTTGTAACAAAAACGATTGATACGGTTTTTAACTTTTCTAAACAAGGAGGCATCTTGCGGGCAGCAGAAAAATGTAATGGCTCAGGAGATTGCCGAAAGCTGCCCTTATCAGGTGGCACGATGTGTCCAAGTTATCAAGCGACACGAAACGAAAAAGAAACAACCAGAGCTCGAGCGAATACGCTTAGAGAATTTTTAACAAAGAGTGATCAACCAAATCCGTTTAACCACAAGGAAATTAAGGCCGTAATGGATCTGTGTTTATCCTGCAAAGGATGCACTTCTGAGTGCCCCTCAAATGTCGATATGTCAACGCTAAAAGCAGAGTTTCTATATCAATATTATCAAACTAATGGGGTGCCATTGAGAGCTAGAGTTTTTGCTTACATCAACGAGCTCAACAAGATAGGTGGACTATTGCCTGGCGTCTATAACTTCTTCTTATCCAACCCCTTATTTTCCAGCATCAGCAAAAAAATTTTGGGCATAGCCCCTCAAAGATCTTTACCCAAGATTCATAAAATTAGCTTACGTAAATGGTATCAAAAAAATTATAAACCCGGAGTAAGCGACAACGGAACCGTCTTCCTTTTTTGTGATGAATTTACAAATTGGAATGATACCCAAATTGGAATAAAAGCAATTCAGCTATTGCAGGCTTTGAGGTATGAGGTCAAAATAATAGAACATCCCGAAAGTGGGCGGGCTGCCATTTCAAAAGGCATCTTGAAAAGAGCAAAAAAATTGGCCAATAAAAATGTAACTATTTTTAAAGACCTCATCAATGCAGAAACACCTTTGTTGGGTATTGAACCATCCGCTATTTTGAGTTTTAGGGATGAGTACCCCAAATTGGTAGATGAGTCGTTAATGGAATCAGCTAAAAAAATCAGTCAACATACTTTTATGATGGAGGAATTTTTAGCACAAGAATGTAAAAAAGGAAAAATTAGTGCTGGAGACTTTTCCAAGGAGAAAAAACAAATTTTACTTCATGGACATTGCCATCAAAAATCATTGGGGGACATTGAAGATTCTATTTGGATATTATCTACACCTGAAAATTATCATGTCTCTCTAATTCCTTCTGGCTGTTGCGGAATGGCAGGTTCTTTTGGCTATGAAAAAGAACATTTTGATGTCAGTATGAAGGTAGGTAATTTAGTTTTATTTCCTGCCATTAAAAAAGTTTCCACTACAACAATTATTGGTGCTTCTGGAACAAGTTGTCGACATCAAATTGCAGATGCAACCCATAGAAAGGCATTTCATCCCATTGAGTTATTATGGTCCGCTCTTAAAAAAAATGTCCAATAACCTTTTTGGTAATAATCTAAGGATGGTTGATTTTCTGCTTGTCGAAAACAATCTTGAATGTCCAAAATGAATAAGATATCAAGGCGATATTTTACTTGTTATAAGCTGAGTCAGCTCCTTTTGAAAGGATGGTCAAAAATGATTTATTACTTTTCCATTCGCCTTTATTGACTAAAGGTTTTCGATAATAATCGATTAATAACTCATTGTGTTCTAAGTCTACAAAGCTCATTTTATTCGCAGAAATATAACCGTATTCTCCACTTTTCAAACGAACATATAGGAAAGCTATCCCCTCCGTCGTATTTCCTTTGGGGACAAATGTTTCGAATTGTTTGATCACATCTAATTGATCGGAAGGTCGTATAAATTTGATTCGCGTTCCTGCGCTAACCGAAGGTTTCGTCAACATAGGGGTAGAAAAACGAACCGCTCCTTTTACCGAAGTTCTACTTTCTTTATACCACTTTTTATATTGACTCAATCTTTCATCCCACAGATAAGTATAGGTGACATATTCCATACAACGTTCGAATACATCATAGTCCGTATGCTTCTTGAATGGTATTGTTGAATTGCTACAAGTCAAATAATCGACGTAAGCAATTCGAATACTTTTGTCACTGACTTCGATATGCTTGAACAAAGCTGGGGAAGGAACATCATCTGTATAGTTCAGTGTCATTCGCTCTTCAAAAACCTTTGCTAAGGTACCTGCTTGGAAAGAGTAGATTTCAAATTTTCTATTTTCTATCTCACTACCAACTCCAAAGCTATTGGTTTGCACCAAAAATTCAGGAATATGATCACCAGTCGTGTCATGCAATTTAGCTTGCTTCAAATCAAATTTCCCACGAGCATTGACGCCTCCAATATTGATATGTACAGAACGGCCTCGATCATTCGTAATCACCAAATACGTTTCTTTATAAGGTGGATTTAGGTAATCTCTTTTATGAAAATTATCTCGTCCTTCAATCGTAGCGATCCACGTTACTGCATTTTCAAAACCATTATTAAAAGCGTAATTTTTTTTATGAAAACTGCTAAGTGTTGCGGTCACTTCTGAATCAGGAAGAATCGTGGCCAAAGCATCTCCAAAGATCCAACCACTTTGTCCGTCTTGACTTTTGACCTTAAACCACTTGAATTTTTGATTTTGTGCATCATCTTCGTGTTCCATTTTCGTTTCCCCAAGGATTTCGAATAAAGCACCACTTTTAAAATGAAGCTTAGAAGGTTTGCTAAAAGTACTATCGGTATAAAGGGTAACGGGATTGAGAGAAGTCGCTGATTTGGAATTAAAAATAATATCGGTCGCCTCTGCTGGAGACACCAACATTCCTAACAAAATCAACGATGTGAACAACCTGATCATTTTAGAGTATTTATTCTTTTGCTTTCGTCAAAAAAGCTTCAATTATTGCGCCGTTTGGCTGATATAAAATGCGCTTAAGAAAACTTTAACCCTGACTAAAATCTATTATATGTCTTTACAAATGCAAAATCCATGCTACTTATTTTATATTTTAAGTCGAGCAGTCTGATTTTCTGGCGATAACACATAATATATTTTTAAAATTCATCTATTTCCATTACTCTTTACGTTAAGATAACAAATAATAATGTGAAATATTTTACTTTTTTATAAACTTTAATACCCCATAAATATTGGTTTACTTTATATTCATATTAAATCTATGCCATTAAATCACTGACTTTCGTCAAAAATTTGTCTTGCAACATCCATTCAGTTTTAAAACCAATGCCTTATGAATCCTAAAAAATATACTTTCTTGTCGATGCTATTCTTCTTTATGCTAAGCCCCCTAACTTCATCTGCTCAACGAGATTTTAACCAGGTTGAAATAACTTTAGAAGAGCTTTCCAAAACGGTTTATATGTTAACTGGGAGTGGTGGCAATATTGGCATTTGTATTGGAGAAGATGGAGTTTTTGTCATTGATAGCCAGTTTGCACCACTGAGTGAAATGATTATGAGAACGATTAGCCAGATTAGCGATGAACCAATCAAATATGTCATCAATACCCATTGGCATGGTGACCATACAGGAGGGAATGATAATTTTCATAAAAAAGGCGCGATGATTGTTGCTCATGAAAATGTTCGAGCTCGATTAAGTGAAAAACAACTATTAAAAGCCTTTTCTCAAACGGTTCCCGCATCTGAAAGAGGTGCATGGCCTACGATCACTTTTAAAGAAGGTATCAGTCTGCATGCTAATGGCGAAGACATCATGATTTTTCATGTACACCATGCGCACACTGACGGAGATGCCATGGTTTATTTTCCAAAAAGCAATGTCCTACACATGGGAGATACATTTTTTAAAGATCGATATCCTTACATCGATTTAGCATCAGGCGGAACGATTAATGGAATCATTGATGCTGCTAATAAAGCCTTAATGATTGTCGATGAATCCACCAAAATTATTCCCGGTCACGGGGCTTTAGCTAATAAAACAGATTTAAAAAATTATCGAGATATGTTGGTGACCGTTCGAGATCGAGTTATGGCAGCCATCAAAGAAGGTAAAACTTTAGATCAAGTAAAAGCTGCAAAATTAAATAAGGATTATGATGATACGCACAGTAGTAGCTTTATTACTGCCGAGAAAATTGTAGATTTTATTTATACTGATTTGACAAGAGAAGAGGGGTAAATATATCAACTAACCTGTCGAATATATTATGCATAACGATACCAATATTTCCTCCTGTTCATAGATGTGGATAGGAGGAAATTCCATTTATTTTATCTGGACAAAACCTGCCTTCAATGACTTCTTTTAAGGTGAATTTTCTTATTTAATCATCAAATTCATAGATCGTTTTAATAGTATTTTTTGTTCACTTCATTCAGCCCCACTTTAGCTATTCTAGTTGTTCGTTATTAGCCATTTGTTGTTGGTTTCCAATCCTTTTTTGATTTACTTTTTTTGAAAAATTCTGAGATCAATTTATGTGATCAACTTAGGCGTTTTACTCTATTTAACCCGTGGCGTAATTATTTTCAAGTAAGATCGATTGGAGCATCCGGTATATGTTCTATGGATCAGAAAGTGCGTCGGCCGTCGGCTGAAATGATCATCTGACAGCTAATTAAGAGCAATTAAGCTATTTTAAAACTGCTTTTTCAACAGTCAGATCTTTGTCAAAAAAAAAAAAAGTTAACGAAAAATAAACTTTTTTTTAAAAGCCCTGTTACCAAACATAATTGTATTATTTAACAAAAACACCATACTATGTTCTTATTAGACGTATTGGCTATCCCCAAAGATGACCCCGTTGCGTTCACCTTTTTTACTGGGTATATGGCAATGATGGCCGCATCAATTTTCTTTTTCTTTGAAAGATCACGCGTTGATAACAAGTGGAAATTATCGCTTCTTATCTCGGCTCTAATCACATTTATCGCTGCTGTACATTACTACTACATGCGAGATTATTATCTTGCGACAGGTGAAAACCCTACAGCGCTCCGGTACATTGATTGGACATTAACTGTACCGTTAATGTGTGTAGAATTTTATTTATTAACCAAAATCGCTGGAGCTTCCAAGAGCTTGATGTGGAAACTCATTTTAGCCTCTGTCTGGATGCTAGTCTTTGGCTACATTGGAGAGGCTTTTAATCCGGAAGGAGGAAGTACCTCACACTCGGTTATTTACGGTGTCCTATCTACACTCGGTTATATTTATGTTTTGTACACCGCATGGTTTGGAGAAGTTGCACAACTTTCCAAAAAATCTCAAAATCCAGCAGTCGAGAGAAGCGTAAGAATACTCGCTTGGTTCGTCCTTGTTGGTTGGGCTATTTATCCAATTGGTTACATGTGTATGCCAGGTGGTTGGTTAAATATATCTTTAGGTTGGAACTCTTCCAATGTAGATTTGTTTTACAACATTGCTGATGCAATTAACAAAATCGGATTTGGATTAGTGGTTTACAGCCTAGCTATTGGTGAGACAGAGAGAGTCGCAGTTGCTAAAGCTTAAGTACTAACTACTCTTACATAGATAGGATTTAAGTACATAGGTGGAGCAATAACATGTTATTGCTCCACTTATTTCTAAAATAAATAACTGCGTATGCGTTTAAATTTATTTTTATATATCATCGCCAATTTGTTCTTAGTACAGTTGGCAAGTCTCGAATTGGTAAATGTAAATTTTGCAATCAATATCATCTGTATTTTGGGTATTGGAACTTTGGGCATTGCGCATGGTGCGATTGATGACGTTTTATACGGCGTTAAGGAAAAAAAAATCAAGCTTATTTTCATTGGGAAGTATTTAGCAGGAATGATGTTGTTTGGTTTACTATGGGCACTCACTCCAGGGCTAGCTCTACTCATTTTTCTTTTTGTATCTGCGTTCCATTTTGGTCAAACCCAATTGGTTGAGTACCAAATTAAATCAAAAATAATTTCAAGTCTCTTGTATTTTTCCTGGGGCAGTTTTGTTATTCTTGCAATGTTTGCTTTGAATCGTGAAGAATTGTTACAATCAAATTATACCACAATAGACCTTCCTTACTCCTACTTTTTTATCCTTGAAAATTCTAGTACTCTTCTAATTACTTTCACTTCTTTATTATCAATATTATTCACTGGTCTAGTGACAAAAAACATTATTCCAGTTTCATCAATTTTAAAAGAAGTATATCTCCTTGGTTTAGTTTTATGTTCTTTTTATGTATTAGAACCATTTGTGGCATTTGCATTATTCTTTGTTTTGATCCATTCGCTAAAAGCGATCAATCAAGAATTTGAATTTTGCAAGCATAAAAAAATCACCAAAAATATAGTTCAGTTTCTACTACTTTTCTTACCCTTAACGATTTGTTCAATATTTGGTATTTTATCAATTATCTCAGGACTTCTATATCTCAACCATGGAGAGGTAATCCCATATGTATCATTAATATTAGTCTCCTGTTTAACAATTCCTCATAGTTTTGTTATGGACAAGTTTTATAATTTTTTGAGATAGTCAATCCTAGTAAAAGTTAAAATACTTTTAATATCATTATCCATCACTTCATGACATATTCAAACCGATGTCCTCAAAAATCAATGTCTCCATTGAAAGGTAATATATATTTTTCAGTACTTCTCAAGAATTGTATAATTACGGACAACATCCGTAAGTCCAGTAATTCAAGCATGCAAAAAGAGTCTTTCATTTCATCCATTTCTACCCACCATTAGAAAGAAAAAATAAAAATAGTTCTCTAAATTTTATGGAATTTGAGTAGGTACTGCGTCTTAGTATGGATAGTTCTAAATTTTAAAAACAACATCCAACTAAAGAGAAGTATGCTCACAAAAACATTTGCTAGCGCCGTACAAGGAGTCAATGCACAAACAATAACAGTGGAAGTCAATGCCGGAGGAGTACCCCCACAGGGAAAACAATTTTTGTTTATGGTTGGGCTTCCAGACAGTGCCGTGCGAGAAGGATTTCAACGAATTGGCGCAGCCATTAAAAATATTGGAATAAAATTTCCCCACTTAAAAATAGTCGTCAATCTCGCTCCTGCTCACATTCGAAAACAAGGATCAGCTTATGATCTTCCAATTGCCTTGGGAATGCTATCTAGCACCGCTAAAGTGCTACCCGACCGATTACATGAGTATGTGATCATGGGTGAATTAGCCCTAGATGGTCAACTAAGACCCATCACCGGAGCCTTACCGATTGCGATGCAAGCGAAAAAAGAAAATTTCAAAGGAGTTATTTTACCTAAGCAAAATGCTAGAGAGGCAGCCATCGTTTCTGGACTCGAAGTTTATGGGATTGAAAACCTACGAGAAGCCGTTGATTTTTTCAATGGAGCTACACCACTAGAACGTGTTGAAATTGATACTGCTCAACACTTTCGTGAAAAACAAAACATTTACGATATTGATTTTTCTGATGTAAAAGGTCAAGAAAATATTAAACGAGCTTTAGAGTTGGCAGCTGCTGGTGGTCATAATGTCATCTTGATTGGTCCACCTGGAGCAGGAAAGACAATGCTGGCTCGTCGACTACCAACCATTCTTCCTCCTTTGAGTTTGAATGAAGCCATGGATACCACAAAGATTCATTCCGTCGCAGGTATTCTTCCGATGAATACAGCATTAGTTGCCTCCCGCCCCTATCGGTCACCACATCATACGATCAGTGATGTAGCTTTAGTTGGCGGTGGCTCTGATCCGTCTCCTGGTGAAATTTCATTAGCCCATAATGGTGTTTTGTTTTTAGATGAACTCCCAGAATTCAAACGTACTGTTTTGGAAGTACTGCGACAACCCATGGAGGAAAGACGAGTCACGATTTCACGTGCAAAGGTCAGTGTAGATTACCCTGCTAGTTTTATGTTGGTCGCTTCGATGAACCCCTGTCCATGCGGTTATTACAATCATCCAGATAAAGAATGTGTTTGCGGACCGGGAATGGTACAGCGATATTTAAATAAAATTTCCGGCCCATTGTTGGATCGAATTGATTTACATGTGGAAGTTACACCTGTGAGTTATGAAGAATTATCTAGTGTAAAAAAATCAAAAGTTTCAAGTGCAGATATTGCTGCTCGAGTCATAAAGGCTCGCGAAATCCAAGTAGAACGTTTTAAAAATTATGAAACGATTTATAGCAATGCTCAAATGCCCAGTCGATTGGTTCGACAAGTTTGCCAACTTAGTCCCGAAGGTTTGACTTTACTAAAAACCGCAATGGAACGATTGCAATTGTCTGCTCGAGCTTATGATCGAATTTTGAAGGTGGCACGAACGGGAGCTGATTTGGCGGGAAGTGCTTCGATTGAGATTGAGCATCTGTCAGAAGCCATACAGTATCGGAGCTTGGATCGAGAGGGATGGGCGGGATGATAAAATGAAGATTAGATATTGAAGGTTGAGTATTGGAAATTACCTTTTGATTCGTGAAAATATCCAGTACTCAGTAATCAATATTCAATCTGACATCTATCTAAAAATGAGTCACGCCTAAAATTTAAAATTATGAAAAATATAAATTATGAAACAATTTGACCTGCAAGACAGGCTTATTGACTTTAGTGTTAATTTAATACAAGTCTTGAACCTATTACCTAATGGAGTCGTTGAACGACATCTTAAAGGACAGCTTGTCCGTTCTGGTACTTCGCCAGCATTAAATTATGCAGAAGCTTGTGATGCAGAAAGCAGAAAG
>CAYTVR010000022.1:27449-46029 GCA_964441245.1 uncultured Saprospiraceae bacterium
TGGTACTTCGCCAGCATTAAATTATGCAGAAGCTTGTGATGCAGAAAGCAGAAAGGATTTTATGCATAAAATTAAGATTGCTCTAAAAGAGTTACGAGAATCAAGGGTTGCTATTAAAATTATAAAACGCTTGAATTTAATTAATGACACCTATCTAATCCCTCTTTTAAAAGAAGCCGATGAATTAATTGCCATTTTAAGAAAAAGTTATACTACAGCTAAAAATAATCTAGAAAAAGCAAATCATTAATAACATTTATCAGAAACAATTATGTATCAAAACCTAGATCAATAAGGATGGGCGGGATGATAAAATGAATATTGGTTATTGAAAGATTGAGTATTGGATATTACCTTTTCACTCGTGAGAATATCCAATACTCAGTAATCAATATTCAATCTGACATCTATCTAAACATGAGTCACGCCTAAAATTTAAAATTATGAAAAATATAAATTATGAAACAATTTGACCTGCAAGACAGGCTTATTGACTTTAGTGTTAATTTAATACAAGTCTTGAACCTATTACCTAATGGAGTCGTTGAACGACATCTTAAAGGACAGCTTGTCCGTTCTGGTACTTCGCCAGCATTAAATTATGCAGAAGCTTGTGATGCAGAAAGCAGAAAGCAGAAAGCAGAAAGCAGAAAGGATTTTATGCATAAAATTAAGATTGCTTTAAAAGAGTTACGAGAATCAAGGGTTGCTATTAAAATTATAAAACGCCTGAATTTAATTAATGACACCTATCTAATCCCTCTTTTAAAGGAAGCCGATGAATTAATTGCCATTTTGAGAAAAAGTTATACTACAGCTAAAAATAATCTAGAAAAAGCAAATCATTAATAACATTTATCAGAAACAATTATGTATCAAAACCTAGATCAATAAGGATGGGCGAGACAATAAAATGAATATTGCTTATTGAAGATTGAGTATTGGATATTATCTTTTCATTCGTGAGAATACTCAATCTAATAATGGAATGATTCCTTTAGACAAAACAGTACAAACTTATTCTACGTTCAAAAAATTTTAGACTTTATTCCTTCTTAGTTGTTTGAATTGTTATAAACACTTAATTTCGTTTTTATGATAAATGAGCAAAAGAAATTTTCATTCAAAGCAGGAATTTTATTGACCGGATTATTGATCCTCATCAATTCTTGCAAACAAACAAATTACGAATCAGGGTATGGTACAAAATTCCAAAATAACTGGACCGATGTAGAAGAACAAATTCTCGCAACTTGGGGCGCATCTAAAGTAGATTCTACGACTAAACAAATGGCTGGAAGTTTGAAACTACCTTATGAATATTTTAGTATTCATGAAAATGTCAATGTGCTTTATTGTTGGGATACTTATTTTACAAATGCTGGAAGTTTGCTTATAGATAGTTTTGCGCCTTATGCCAAGAATGCGGTGGATAATCAGTTTGCCGAAATCAAGCAAGTAGGTTTTGTTCCTAATGCTAGTGAACCTTGGGGACTCAATCGTTCTCAAACTCCATTCCTTTCGATGATGGTCAGAGAAATATATGAAAATGGCTTGGCGGATAAAGATTGGTTATTGTTGGCTTATGGAATGCTCCAAAAAGATTATCTATTTTGGACGGACACCTCTACCCTCGCGATCGAAAATCACAACACCTCTGTTTTGGGTTTACAACGTTTTTATCATCATGCTACCAGGGAAGAATTATTGGAATTTTACGACGTGTTGAAACCTCGATTTGATTTACCCGACGATCTTCCTAATGAAGAAAAAATAAAAATGGGTGAAGCTTGGATGTCAGAAGCGGAAACAATGGATTTTACTCCTCGATTCGAAAATAGATGTCATGAGTTTATTGCTGTTGACCTCAACTCCAATCTTTATTTATACGAGAAAAATTTTGAATGGATGATAAAAGAATTGAATATAAAAAGTGATATAGATTGGAATAAAAAAGCAGCCGAAAGAAAAAAATTACTGACTCAATATTGTTGGAATGAGGAACGTGGGTTATTTATGGATTATGATTTTGTCAACAAAAGATTTTCAAAAGTTGCAAGTGTCGCTACCTTTTATCCGCTTTGGGCTGGCTTAGCTACAGAGGAACAAGCCAAACGCATTGTTCAGAATTTACCACTTTTTGAGTTTGATCATGGTCCTACCATTTGTGAAAAAACTCAGCAAGATCGATCGTATCAATGGGATTATCCCGCAGGGTGGCCACCTATTTATTATCTGGTAACAAAAGCTTTGGATAATTATGACTATAAAAAAGATGCGCTTCGCATTTCAGCCAAATATTTGGATGTGGTCACCAAGAATTTTTTATCCCCAAAACCTGAATTCTATGCTTCCAAAATTGGTGGAAAAGTAAAAGATAAAAAACGGCAATCTGGTTTTGTCTACGAAAAATACGATGTAACTACAGGAACAATCAATGACACAGAATATGCTTGTCGTCCATTTCATGGGTGGTCTTATGCTGTTTTTATTTGGTCTTTGGATTATTACAAGAAAAATTCAAAATAAAAGTATGACCCAATATTACTTTTTTTTCTGGGCTATATTCATCTCTTTTTTGAGCTGTAAGCAATCATTGCCTATTGATCAAGCTAGGTCTGCTAAATGCAAGCCTTCAACTGTGAATATTGAACATAAAGACAGCTTGAATTCATCAACACTTTTAAACAACATTACTCCGCCCAAAGAGATCAAAGAAGCTTTACTTTTAACTCAATTCAAATCACTCGATGAACTAAAATCAGTCATCCAAATTAAATATTTGAAAGGTCGTCAACCGCTCGCTCAAATTACCCACTGTAGTAATGGGCGAAAAATAACCAGCATATTAAAAGAAGGGATTAGTCAGAAAGATTTTCAACAAGCAAGAGCTGGTGATTTTGGGGAGAAAATATCTTTGTTGATCAACTCTCCTTACGCGATTATTAATCGAAAAAAATTATTAAAAGTCTACTACTTGGCGAGAAGGATGAGCGATAA
Source organism: uncultured Saprospiraceae bacterium (assembly GCA_964441245.1). Lineage (GTDB taxonomy): Bacteria > Bacteroidota > Bacteroidia > Chitinophagales > Saprospiraceae > JALZUU01. The sequence continues at coordinate 30,450 of CAYTVR010000022.1, forward strand.
ATTTGGTGCCGGTGATCCAGCATTTTATGACCTTGCAAAAACATCAATGGCTCATATTAACTCAGCTGATTTAATTTTTATGAGAGATAAAGATCTTGGCGAAAAAGGGTATATCAACACCTTCAACCATATCACTGCACAGGTTTTTATGACTTCTATCTTTTCAGAAAAACTGGCAGACTTTATTGCAGATTCACATGAACGCGCGAACATGCCAGAATTAATTACAGGGAAATTTACAGCAGAACAAGTGACGGATCTTAAAAACGGCCCCATTGATAATTATGTAGATATCATCAATAATGAATGGGGACAAGAATTAGGAAAACTACTTCAAAAAAAATACAACATTTCTGAAAAAACCTATTGGACTCCAGAATTATTAGTTAGCTATCTCAATGACATTCAAGCATATTATAGTTGGGCTTTTCAGATTGGACTTGATCCTTATAGAATAGAGGATGATGTGGTCATACGATTTTCAAATAAGTTGAATGTGGTTATTGGGGAGTTATACCATTTGAAATAAATCCGTCAAGTAACAAGGCAATTTATTTTTTATTTTTGATGACTCGATAATTCGCTTGACCTGTAGCATCGACAACGACCTTATAATTATCTTGAATTTCTTTTGCTCCTATCACCTGCCACGTGTTTAGTTTTTCCAACCAATTCGCTTCTTTAAATTTTGTTTTTTCCAAATTGGCTGAAGTCAAATTAGTTTGAGTCAAATTGGCTTCACTCAAATTTACAAATGTCAAATTAGCATTACTGAAATTCGCACCATTTAAATTTGATCTTTTCAAATACGCCCCTATCAAATTGGCTTCAACAAAACTAGCTTCATTTAGAAAAGTACCGTTCATATAGGCCCATTTTAATTTTGCTTGGCTCATGTCTGTCTTTCTCATTTTAGCAGAAGTAAAATCTGCCCCGTCCATTTTACAATTGCTCAAGTTAGTCTCATTCATTTCTGCCCAAGCACAATTTGATTGATATAAATTGGCTCCATTCAGATCAGCTTTATTCAAATTTGCGCCCCACAGATTTGCTTCTTTCAAATTTGCATCCCTCAAATTCGCTTTACTTAAGTTGGCACCTTTCAGATGAGCACCCTTCAAATTTATTCCATTTAATTTTGCTTGACGCAAATCTGCCTTTCTTAAATCTGCTCCAGCAAAGGAGGTCCGCTTTTTGATCTGATCGAAAGAATTAGAATCAATTTCCATTTGACATAAAGTCAATAGTAACTGCCCTCTTTCTGGACTTCTCCTTTTTTCAGACAAACTATCTCCTTCTTCATACCAATGAGGCTTTAAGAAATAACTCAATGTAGCAATCCTAGAAATCGTTTCTTCGCTTATCTTTCTATTAGAATTATTTTTCAACTCATCATCTATCTTATTGAAAACATTCGCCATCAAAAAAACCAAATTACTATTCCGAACAGCTTCTTGTAATTTGAGTTGTTGCTCCATTTCTTTATCTTGAAATGCTTTTTGAGAAAGAAACGATTTCTGCTGTTGTTGAATAAAAAAAACACTCGTTAAACCTCCTAAAACAACGAAGACCAACAACCAAAGTAATGTATATCTTTTATTAGTCTTTAAAAAAACAGTTTTACCCCAAACTATTGACCATAAAAATCCGAGCACTCCAATTATAAAGCAAACTATAAATCCACTTAAAAAAGAAAAGTGCTCCAAAACAAAAGGCAAATAAAAAGAAGCAATTACAGCACTAATGAGCAAACCCAGAATCAAACCAACGAGGATATTCCTTTTTCGTTTCATCGTGTAATTTAAGTTTTTACGTTTCGTTTATTTACTTTTTATACCAGTAGAATTTTTCGAATAAATCGGTTCTTTACCCGCTTCAGGCTCAATTATTTTTAAGTTAATGAAGTTGGCACCATGCACATCATCTAATACCACTCCAGTTCTATAATCCTGTTTTTCACAAATCAAGTTTACATTTTCAAATGTAATTCCTTTCGCATGACGAATATAAAAACCCCAAGCTGGCAATTCCTTAAACATAGAAAATTCGGGATAACTGTTCGCTAATTCTGGCACCTTTTCTAATTCATCTAATCCTATTTTTGCATACTTTGGATTCCCTCCACCAGGATAACGAATTTCAACATTTTTTAGTCGGACATTTTCGATAGCAACATCTGGCATTCCAACAATTGAGGCTGGTGAAATATTTCTAGGCAAATGTTCTATTGGTCCTTCATAAGGATAACCTGCATCTGCTTTGGTCGCCGCTATTTCTACATAAACATTGGAGATCTCGATATTTCCCATGCTTCCTTTTTTACCTGGCCTTCGTTCTCCAATTCTTAAAAAAATTGCATTACCCGTATTTAAAGCTTTCAAACTATCTACCTTTATATTTTCAATCGCACCTCCATCCACTGCAGCAAAAGTAATCGCTGATCGATAGGTATCAAACACCGTATTATTAATGATGCTTATATTTTTAAATCCGCCAGCAGACATAGTTCCAAATTTTATTCCACTGGCACTTGATCGAATAACATTGTTATAAATTTCAATATTCTGACTGACATATCCAACAGTATGTGACTTGATACAAATACCATCATCGGAAGCATCGAAATAATTATTTCTAATAATAACGCTATCACAATCTACAATATCTATCCCGTCATTATTCCAATAGTTTTTACTATCCACGGTAATGTTTTCTACTAGGAGGTTTTTGCATTGTGCATACTGTTGATTCCAGCTTGCTGGATTTTTTATAATGACTCCTTGTATCTTCACATTTTTACAATCTTTAAAATAAATATTATGTGGCCGAAGTCCTTCCTTAGGTCGGTCATTCACCAATCCATATCCTTCGATCACTCCCTTGTGAATCATGGACAATACGTTTTGAGACACTTGGTATCCGCGACCATCAATGACTCCTTTTCCAGTTATCCCAATGTTCTCTTGATCAAAAGCAAATATTTTTGCGGTCCAATAACCATGACGATCGTAGTCAAATGGATTTAGTGATCCTAGCAAGACCGCACCTTCGCCTAAATGAATCGTGACATTAGATTTTAAATAAATCGTCCCTGTAACATAACGACCAACAGAAAAGACCAAACGACCTCCTCCATTCTCATGGATAAAATCTATTCCTTTTTGGATTGATCTTGTATTCAAGCTTACACCATTCGATTCTACACCAAAGAAAGAGGCATTGTAATCTTTGGCAGAAAGGTTGAACACAAAGATTAAAAAACATATTGCTATTAGAAATTTCATTTTTATGTTTTTTCGCTTAAGTCGCATTAAATAATTTCATTTACTATGAAAAAAATTGATGGTTCTGATTTTTTAAAGCTGCGCTTTAACAGCCAAATAAATTTGGTTGACCATAGAACTAAGCGTTTTTTGATCACTCCGCTTAATTATTGGATTCTTCAAATTTAAAAGGATAACTAAAATTATACGTACCTGAACCCACTTTTAGTATGGTCCAATTGTCTAACTGTTTTGATTCAAAAATCCCATCTACTTCATCAATCAATTGATTCCCTTCTCTTACATTTTCTAACCTAGCTTTGGGCAAATGTATCGTTGCTGTTGTATTGGGTGGAATCCTTACTTCTAATTGAAGTTGGTTGTTTTTGATTTCCCAAGCAGAATGGATTAAGCCATGAATGGATTGATAACTTGCTTTAGCATACGTCAATTCTTTATTGGGCTGTGGCCGAATAATGATTTGCTTATAGCCTGGTTTTGTCGGATCTAACTCTATACCAGCCACCACTCTATACATCCAATCACCGATAGCACCATAAGCATAATGATTAAAAGAATTCATTTTTACGCGTTGAAAACTACCATCTGGTTTGATTCCATCCCAGCGTTCCCAAATAGTCGTTGCACCTCTCGTGATCGGATATAACCAAGACGGATAGGAATCTTGAAACAATAATTTATAAGCGATATCCAATCGACCATTTTCCGAAAGGACATGACATAAATAAGGTGTTCCTAAAAAGCCTGTAGACAAATGAAATTTTCGAGCAGTAATATCCGCCACTAAATAATCAACGGCTTTGTCTTTTTGTTTTTCGTCCAACAAATCAAAAGCAAGTGCTAAAGTATAAGCTGTTTGAGAATGAGAACTCAACCTCCCACTAGCGGTTACAAATTCTTCTTGAAATGCTTTTTTTATTTGAATTAAAAGGTCCTCCAAATATTTAATGTCTTCTTCTTTTTTTAAAATCTTAGCTGCGTGAAGAGTCAATTGAGTCGAGTAAGAAAAAAATGCCGTCGATAAAAAATCTATATCCGTATGTCCAGGTTTAGCATTCCAATCCGTTGGATGAATAAAAAATAACCAGTCTCCAAAATGAAAACCTTTCTGTACTAAAAAATTCCCTTCTGATAAATTTTCTAAATACTGAACCCATTTCTTCATACTTTCATATTGACGTTCTAGAATTCGAACATCGCCATATTTCAAATAGATAGTCCAAGGAATAATCGTAGCCGCATCCGCCCATCCCGTAGAACCATCCCGTTTTAGGATATCCGGAACCACCCAAGGCACACTTCCATTCTCTCGTTGATCCGCTTTTAAATCCTGTAACCATTTGGTATAAAATGCAGCAGTATTAAAATTAAAACAAGCTGTACGCGCAAATGCTTGAGCATCTCCAGTCCACCCCATTCGTTCATCTCGCTGTGGGCAATCTGTCGGTACATCCAAAAAATTTCCTTTTTGCCCCCATTCAATATTACTTTGCAATTGATTGATCATCTCATTCGAACATTCGAAGTGACCTGTTTTTTCGAGATCAGAATAAATGGTAATTCCAGAAAACTGATCCAATGAAATTGAATCTAGAAACCCTTCTAGTTTCAAATATCGAAATCCTTGAAAAGTAAAATGTGGTTCAAATGCTCTTGTTTGATCATCGCTTAAAATGTATTGAACTTTTTGTTTTGCTTTACGCAAATTATCCGTATAGAAGTTACCTTCTTTATCGAGCACTTCCGCATGATACATCGTAAGCGTATCCCCTGCTTGTCCTTTTACTTTCAACTTGATCCAACCGACCATATTTTGTCCCATGTCAATCACCGTTTCACCTTTGGGTGTTTGAATGACCTCTTTAGCTTTTACAACTTCCATTTTACGAACGGGGACTCCTTCCGTCCCGATCAATTTACTTTTTGAATGATCAACCTTTCTAACACTCCTCCATTCACTGTCATTATATTTTATTTGAGTCCATCCTTTCTTTTCTAATCGAGCATCATAAATTTCTCCTTGATAAATATTAGACATGACCACAGCGCCCGTGGATGCTTTCCAGTTTTTGTCAGATAAAATTAATTCTTTTTGTCCATTTTCGTATTCAATTTCTAATTGAAATAAAAGTGCAACTTTATCACCGTAAGGTCTCCAATTTAATTTTCCCCGATACCACCCGTCTCCTAAACGAACGCCTACTGCATTTTCATTTTTTTGTAATAAATGAGTCACATCAAAAGTTTGATATTGCAAACGTTTATGGTAAGTCGTCCAGCCCGGAGTAAATAATTCATCGCCTACTTTTTTCCCATTCAGATAAGCTTCGTAAAGTCCGTGAGCCGTAATATATAAACGAGCTTTGGCAATATTATTTTTCAACTTGAATTCCTTACGCAATAAAGGCGCGGGGTTAAAAGCTTTTTTATCTTCTTTTAATAAGGGTTCAATCCATTCTGCTTTCCACTCTGTTGAATCTAGCAAACCCATTTCCCAATAGGCTATTTCACTCCACATTCCATTCTCAGATCGGTTGTCCCAAGTCTTCACATGCCAAAAATACTTTCCTCTTGACTTCAAAGGTATTCCTTCAAAAGGTATATGTATAGAACGATCACTATCTATTATTCCACTATCCCATATTAAGTCATTTTCCTTTTCCAAATCATCAGGACTAGTCGCCACTTGTATTTGATAAGCGGATTGCATTATTGCACGGCTACTTTCATCTGTTGACAATTGCCAACTTAGGCGAGGATACTTTGTTTCAACACCATTTGGATTTATTTTATATTCACAACGAAGTTGAACCACTTTACTTTTCGTTTGACTTAACGTTGGAAAAGACAATAGAATACATAGCAATAAAAAAAAGTAAGGGGATATATTTATTCTCATATTCATTGAAAATTTATAACAGTCATTTTCTATTTATAAATAAACAGGTACCCAAAACATTTGAACACCTACTTACAAATATATTAGAGTTTCTTGGAACTAACGAGATATCTCAATAAAATTTAATAGGACTGAGCGTATATGAAATGGATCAGTTCAATGGTAAAATCAATATGGAGGCTTTATATAATCAACTTTGCGTTGAAATCATTTTAGCTTTGGATAAGGATGAGAAAAGATTGAATAAAGGCTTGAAAAAATTGGTGATTATCGCAAAAGAAACTATTGAACAAACTAGGAAAACCACTTCTTCCTTTTGGAATTTGATGGCTCCTGCTAATTTGTGTTTACTTGAAATTTTGAGTAATGGTTTTATGAATAATGGAAATAGTATGGAACCTCAAGGTGAAAATATATCAAATTACTTAAAATAGCATGGAGCAACGGTGGCTATGATTTTGAGAAAGAATTGGTCGAAGAACATTTGGATTTTGTGGTAAGGATGATCGGTTTTTAAACTAGACATAGGAGAACAGAAATTTTTGATTAAATAAAAAATGTGCCTTACGATCTTTCACAAATCTGGGTAGAATAATTTGTCTTCTAGCTTATTTGATTAGCTTGTTTTTTGAGCCTGCCAAGCATTCTATCTAACCGCTTGGCAGGCGCAACATTTAATTCACTAATGAATCTAAATTAAGTCCCAATTCTAGATTCTGCTTTTTCAGTTTAAAAATTCTCCGTTCCAAATTTGACAAAATATTTTTCTGAAGCATTTTTATTTGTTCCGTTTCTGGTTGACGGCTGTAATAACTGAGTAACAAATAGGCATAATGTAGAAACACTTCATCGGTTGGTCGAGGTCCTTTCGAAAAATCATAAATCGCATCTTCAGGTAAATTGAAAAATGCACCACCTGTCGTGTGGGAAACTCGATCAAATTCTAAGTCATAATTTTTAGCATCAGCGGTAATATTCTCTGTTCGATCATTACAACCATAGACATGTAAAGAAAGAAAGGATACACTAGAAGCATTACCCATTTGATGCAAAAATTTATTGTTTACTTTTACAATGCCTTCTGTTGTCAGTATTTCTTTTCTTGACAAATGTAAATGTTCCTCTTTTTCATGAAAAATCAAATGATGTGCATTTCCAAAAACTTGAACTACACCCCACTGTGTGTGACCATGATTATGTATCGAAGAATAATGATCTGGATTCCAAGACATGACCATCACTTCAAAATTACCATTATCATAAACCAATTTTCGTCCATAACAATCCGCTATTGGATGATCAAAGTCAGCATAATCAAGTAAATCATCTTCACTTATATTAGCCAATTTGACAAGCTCGCCAGCTTTTAAGGGAGATAAATCTTCCTTATTTGTTACATTCAATAAATTTTGAATTAAATCATTCAACGCTTTCGATTCCGTGTACTTTTGCATATTAATTTTTGTTTTATGGGTGTATTAGCCTTGTTTAAAAACAAGCCTATTTTCTCGTAATTTTTTATTCTAATATTAGTTGTAGAATCACTATATCCTGCCACTTATTATTTCGGAATCCAATTTCCTTTTGTGTTCCAACAATGGTATAGCCTAAGTTCAAATTATAATTAACACTGGCTTTATTCATGGCAAATATTTTTGCTACTAAATGGCGATAATTCAAAGATTTACATTGTTCAATCAAATATTTTTTCAACTTCGTTCCATGTCCTTTTCCTCGTTCATTCGCCGTCAAATAAATGGCCGTTTCACAAGCAAAGCGATATCCATTTCGATCGCTATATCTTTTGATAATCCCCCAACCGATGACGACCTCATCTTTCTTCACAGCATACAGCCGTTCTCGATCATTAAATTTTTTGACCCATCCTGCGATATCTTCTGCCGACTTCAATTCTTCTTCCATCGTTGCATTTCCCAACTCAATATATTCATTGTATATCGCTGCAATAGTGGCGTAATCTTTAGGTATTGCAATTTCAATAAGCATAGTTTTCTCAATTATACGGGTACCTGATCTAAAGTCAATATTTGACCAGGTTGATTGTTTTTAATTTTTGTTTTCTCAATGACTAATTGACCATTTACCCAAAGGTATTCTACTCCAGAAGATAAGCTTCTTGGTTGAGTATAAGTTGCATTTGCTTTAAGCGTTTTTGGATTTAACAAGACCAGATCTGCTTGATAATTATCTTTAATTTGTCCTCGATTCCGAAGCTGGAAAAATTCTGCTGGCAAATAAGTAATCTTATGAATCGCTTCTTCCCAAGTAAGGGCTTTTAAATCTAAAACATAGCGTTCTAAGAAAGTGGTAAAAGCGCCATAAGATCGAGGATGAGGTTGTCCAATAGACTTTGGGGCATTGATTGGATAGCTCCAAGAGTCTGTACAAATCATGGCTTTATTCCACAATACCGCCGCATCAATATCTTCTTGATTGATACAATGATAAACGATCCAAGTCTCTGTACTCTTCGTTAATATTTGAGCGATCGTTTCGCTTTCCGGAAGTTGTTGATCGATGGCAATTTGCGCCACGGTTTTGCCGAAATATTCTTCAAACTCATCTGATATAATCATCATCTGAGTGAGGTCATAATCTCTCTCCACAATCCATTTGGCTATATCCTCTACTACTGATGGTTCTTTCAGCTTAACTGGTACATTAGCAATTCCTTCTTTTAAAATATAATTAGGAATAAAGGCTCGAAGTTTTGTAGAAATAGCAGTGTAAGGATAAACATCGACAGCTGCTTGAAGGTCTGGATGTTTTTGGTTGAAGGATTCTATTTGTTTTAAAATTTGAGGAATCTTCCCCCAATTCTGTTGCTCCGCCGCTTTTAGATGACTAATGAGTGTACGGATATTTGCTAGTTCACTGATGGTCAATGCTTCATTGACTGCATCCTCAATTTCATTTCGTTCATCTCTGATGTGAGATGCATAAACGCCGCCTTTTTCAGCAGTGACTTTTGCTAGTTCCACAATTTCTTCTAATTCGGCAAAACAACCTGGCGCATAAATCAATCCCGTCGAAAAACCAATGCCTCCTTGTTCCATACCCTGTCTTAAAGCACTTTTCATTTCTTCCAATTGGTTCGGCTCCAAATTTTTCCAGTCTTCCATGTGCCCCGCTCGTAAGGTACTATGACCAATCAACGTGGCAATGTTAAACTGCAACTTAGAACTAATTCGTTCGAAGTATTCTTCCATGCTTGTCCAATCAAATGGAAATCCGATTTGATCCGATAAGCGCTCCATGGTTCCCATTAAATGTGGTCCAATTGGTGCCGGAGATGTTCCACAATTTCCAAATATTTCAGTAGTAATCCCTTGATATAATTTATGATCAGCAGCGTTCGGAAAAAAGTAACCGAAACCAGTAGAAGCATGTGGATCAATAAAGCCAGGTGCCAATATCAAACCTTTCCCTTCTATTATTTCTTTTGTAACTGGCATTTCTTCTTGCGGATCAATCAGGACAATTTTATCTCCTACTATTCCAACATTACTGACTATTGCTTTGTTCAACAAACCAGTACAAACCAGCGCATCCTTTATTAAAAAATCCAACATAAATAATTTAACTTTTAGTGATTTTTTGAGTCGTGTATTTATCTAATATATCTAATCGTACTTTACATTTTTGTAAGGCTTTAATATTCACAAAACCTTTATCCATTGTTACTTCTGGATCAATAATATCTTCCATAAAATATCTAGCAGATGGACTCAAATCATGAGCTTTAGCTTGCGGCAAATAAGAGGCAAACTCCAAATTCACTAATCGACCGATACCTGTTTCGAACATACCTCCGATCCAGCAAGGGATCTCATGATCATGGCAATAATTTAATATTTCGATGCTATTCGTGATACCTCCGACTCGACCAATTTTAAGATTGAGTTCATCAATTGCTTGAAGTTGATGCAATTTGATTAAGTCGCCAATATGTTTGACTTCTTCATCTGCACATACTTTTAAAGTGGGCATTTTTTCCTTTGCAGCTAAATAAACATCAAATCTATGAGGAGGTAGAGGTTGTTCAATGACAGTTTGATAAGTATTCACAAAATAGGTGAGTCGATCTAAATCTGAAATGTAAAAACTACCATTGGCATCAAAGCCTGTATGAATATGGTGATCAAATAATAAAGGATTGATATAATCAAATACCTCTGTATCTACAGTAGGAGAAATTTTAAACTTCAACCTTTGAAATCCATCTTCTATCGCTTGCTGTACGACATCATAGCATTCCATTTTGTCTTTGTAAATACCTATAGAAATTCCGACCGGTACGTCTGCAATTGGTCTTGCATGGATATTGGCAGATAAATCAAATCCGGATTGTAATCGAGCAATTTGAAAAATCGCTGCTTCAACCGCTCCTTTAGTAAAGTTCCACCCTCTGATTCGTTTTAAAATATCTAAGACCTCACCATAGGTTTGATAAGGTTTTAAAAGAGGAATAATAAATTTTTGAATTAAATCAATCGCAGCGTCTAGGTATTCTGCAGAATAATATGGATCTGGTCGACAAGCACATTCTCCAAAGCCTACTCTGCCATCCATATCTACCCATTTAATAATCAAGGCTTCTCTAGATTTTCGCTGACCTATTCCTGATGTAAAAGCATTTCTTTGTGGTAAATCAATTTTATGGAGGACTATTTCTTTTAATGAAATAGTTTGTTCAATCAATGTTTTGTAAGACACTTTGGGGTCAATTGTCATGCGAATAGAATACGAAAAAAATAAGACTTATTCAAACGAATGAAAGTATTTTGGAGTTAAATAGTTTCGTTTGATAACGATTTGATTCGTTAATGAGCTGTTTATGAATTTTCACCACATAGGCAGATAAGATCCATAGATAGAACACGAATTAAACATTAGTGGGAAAATTGCGTGATCTGCGTAATCTGCAAAATCCGTGTTCTATTAACATAAAATGACAAAACACTAGTTATTCTAAATACGATAAAACCAGAAAACAAACAACTAAGCACCATTACAGCTTACTCATGTCGCAATGCTTCTATCGGATTAGACCTAGCAGATTTAAAGGTATGGTAACTTAAAGTTAACAAAGCGATCACAAATGCTATAACCCCTCCGATAAAAAACACCCCTAAATTAACATCAATATGATAGGCAAAATTTTCCAACCACCGCCGCATGACTATGAATGTAAATGGGCTAAAAATCACAAAAGCCAACAAAATGAGTAAGGCGAAATTTTTAGATAAGTGAATCATAATCTCTAATACAGAGGCGCCTAATATTTTTCGAATTCCGATTTCTTTAATTTTTCTTTCTGTCGTAATGGCAGCCAATCCAAACAATCCCATACAAGCAATAAAAATAGCCAGTAAAGCCATGATGCTAATCACAGATTTCATTTGTTGATCCGAGCTATACAATTTTTCAAAATGTTCATCTAAAAAGGTATAATCAAAAGGCCAACTTGGTACTAATTCATTCCAAGTTCTTTCTGCATGAGCAATCGCCTCCTGTACATTTTTTCCACTCACTTTAATCGACATTTCATCATAGCCCCAATCTGGATGAACGACCATCGCTAGAGTATTGATTTCATAATGAAGGGAATTGAAATTAAAATCTTCTACCACTCCAACGATCTCTCCCAAAGTATCATCAGGATACCAAGCATGTCCTGCAGCTACTCCGACTGGATCGTCTAATTCCAACTCCTTACGAAAAGATTCATTGATAATAAAAGCGTATCCGTCATCTTTTGCATACTCTTTCGAAAATCCACGACCATCCTTCACTTTTATTTCATAAACATCTAAAAAATTATAATCTACGTTGACATTACTAGGAGTTAACCCTCGAATAGAATCTGTTCGCAACTTAAACCCCCATTGATGAAAATTGTTCCCTAAGCGTTGACCGGACGCCGTAACACCTGTAATATGTGGACTCCGAGCAAGTTCTTCTTTTAAAGTTTCAAACTTGTCATTGGCTTCACTATTCATCCCAACCAATATCATTTGACTTTTATTAAAACCAATATCCTTATTTTGCATAAACCAAAACTGCTGCAACACTAACAACGTACTTACAATCATTGCCATAGCCAAACCAAATTGTATAACGACTAAAGAACTTCGAAATATTGATTTTGTATTTTTCACATCTCCACCTTGTAAAACACGGGCAGGATTATACGAGGCTAGAAAATAGGATGGATAAATCCCCGCTAAGAAACCTAACAATACGGTAATTCCAAAAGCACCCAACAATATTTCAGGATGAGTTGAATAATATTCGAAAGATAAGGTACGAGCAGTTAAGGTATTGATCACTGGAGTGAAAATAGAATCCATCAAAATGGCTAAAGCAAATGCCAATACCGATAGAAAAATAGATTCGACACCAAACTGAACAAACAACTGAGATTTTAATGCACCTATGGACTTTCTGACGCCAATTTCTTTCCAGCGATGTGATGCCCTTGCTGTGATTAAATTCATAAAATTAAAACAGGCAATAAGCAGAATAAAAAGTCCCACTAATGCAAAAACATCTAAATAGGTACCATTGAATTTTTTGTAATTATGATAGTCATGTTCAATATCCATTGAAGCCAAATGAACATCTGGTAAGGACTGAAAATACAACTTATAATAATCGTTGACATCATCCGTGCTTCCTTCTTCAGGAGTGATATGTCGCAAAAGAAATTCAGGCATTTTATTTTGCAAAGCCATGACATCTGCACTGGGATCAAAAACCAAATAAGTCACCACATAATTAGAACCAAACTGATTATTGAAATCCGGATTTTCGCTTGTATGTGTTGTAATAGAAAATAACACATCAAACTGAAGATGAGAATTTTCAGGAACGTTTTCGATTATACCGGTAATTTTATAAGGTCTTTCCCTAAAAGTCAACGACTCTCCGATTGGATCACTATCTCCAAAAAATTTCACCTTAATCGCTTCCGAAATAACAATACTATAGGGTTCATCCAATACCGTTTTTCTATCTCCCGATATCATTTTAAAATCAAAAACCTCTAAAAAGGTACTATCAACATATACTGTTTTATCAACAATAAATCGTTTGTTCCCATGTTCAAACAATTGTCTTCCACGCCCCCAGTATCGAGTATATTCTAAAATTTCTGGATATTCATTAATCACATTAGGCCCCATTCCAGGCATGGATAGTGCAACATTTTGCGTATTCGTTCCGGGAAAACTTTGAACTTCATTGAGTCGATATATCTGCGCTTTCTTCTCATGAAAAGCATCAAAACTTCTTTCATCCTGAATGAAAAGATAAATAATTAAACAGGCCGCAATCCCAAGTGCCAAACTAAAAATATTAATGAATGAGATGAGTTTATTCCTCCAACTATTCCGTATAGCGACTTTTAGGTAGTTCAGTAACATAGCGATATTTTTTGTTTTGATTTTCGAAGAAAGAAAATAAATAGATTCAGACTCTTATAACTAAAGAGAGTAATAAAAGTAAAAGGTTGCATGATTAGAATATCAACATTCATGTAAGTAATAATCCAGATCATATTTTTGCAAAAAAACTGCCCCCCTAATCGATGTTCGATCAATTATTATTTACAAAGTCTCATAAGTGTATTCCATTATACATTTTATCAAATGTTATAATTCTGTGATAACTTTAGTATCCTTTCAGAACATTTATCCCCTTTTCACAGCGATTTAATCTATATCGATATTTATAAAAAGTAAGGTCAGTGACACTTTTAAAAGAATAGATAAAATCTATGTATCGGTAAGAAATCATAACTAGCACTGATACACAAAAGATCGTACTTTTGAAGTGTAATCTGAAATAATAATGCTCTCAAAAAAATATTCATAAGCCTAAAATTAAATCAATTATACTTTAATAACATTCTAAAATTTCACTAAACCTTTAAAAAAAATATTATGAAAATCTTTGGACAATTACCATCCAAGGGGTGGCAGAGGTATGTCTATGCCTTCCTCTTTACAACAAAGCGTTTGTCGATAATTCCATCCATGATGGTCTTATTCCTTAGCTTTTACACTTCAAACCTACATGCACAAATTGTCATTAATGAGCTTCTACCAAATGGAACCGTAGAATTAAAAAACATCGGCTCTTCTACTGTCAATGTTGCCAATTATTGGCTTTGCGATTTTCCTGCTTATGAGCAAATTAGTTCTCGAAATATTATTTGTGGCAACACAATGATGGCACCAGGAGAAATATTAGCCATAGATGATTTCAATTTTGTAGATGCCGATGATGGCGAAATGGGATTATACCTAAACGGTAGTTTTTCGAATCCTAATTCAATTATTGATTATGTAGAATGGGGTACTTCTGGTCATGCCCGAGCATCTGTAGCAATTGCCGCAGGTATTTGGAGTGCGAATAGTTTTGTTCCTGCATTCATGAATGGTCAATCAATCGCATATAGCGGAGCAGGTGATCTTCCCTCTTCTTGGTCGGCAGGTGCTCCTACCATTTGTGCCGAGAATGATGCCACAGGAGCTTGTGAAGTCGAAGGTGGTTCAATCGCGTTAGACAATGGTACAACTGAAACTTCTATCTGTGTCGATGGAAATGCGGATCCTCTAAATGTAACAGTTTCTGGCGCTAACGGCCAAAACGGTGGATGGATCATTACGGATAGCAACAACAATATTCTTGGTTTACCTCAAGCTCCTCCTTTCGATTTAGATGGTGCTGGTGTTGGGACTTGTATCATCTGGTACATCCGATATGAAGAGGGGCTAACTGGAAAAATGATGGGCAATAACTTAGCTGACTTAGACGGTTGCTTCGACTTGTCTAATGGCGTTACTGTGATTAGAGAAGCCCCAGATGGTGGTATGGTTTCTCTAGCTGATGGTTCTACGGAATTCACAGGTACTGCTGGTGACATCGTTTTTGAGGTAACACATACTACTGCTTCCCCTAACTTAAGTTACTGGTATATCATCACCGATAATAATGATAACATCTTAACTTGGTTAAATTCCGCTGACGGTAATACTATTAATGCAGACCAAGCTCCTGCTGGTGAATGCCACGTTTGGGGTTGGAACTACAGAGGTCTTCCTGATCCGATTGTTGGTGAAAACATTGCTACACTTACTGATGATGATTGCGAAGATATTTCTGATAACTTTATTACCGTTACTAGACTAGAAACTGCTTGTGAGGTTGAAGGTGGTACCTTAGCTGGTGGTCCTTTTGAATTCTGCGTCGGTGATGGTATGGCGGATAATGTTTCTGGAATTACCCTTGACGGAAATACTGGCCCTAACTCCACATGGGTCGTAACTTTTGAAGATGGAACAATCGGTGGTTTACCTCCTATGCCAGG